>CAMNMC010000094.1 GCA_946544235.1 uncultured Lachnospiraceae bacterium
ATCATCCCGAAGCATGATCCTGTGATGCTTTCAAATAACGCCTTCAATAATATAGGAAATTCTGACAATTCTGATAACGAAGAAGATCATTCTGCCGATGACACCATAAAAGCGCATCATTCCGATAATTTATCAACCATGCAGCCTGCCGAGAATATCTCGCTGATTTTCAGGATCCGGGGCGGTCAGCACTACAGCCTCCCTGCACACTGCATCGTAGAAGGTGACTGGTCCAATGCCGCATTTTTCCTTGCAGCCGGTGCGATTGCTGAAAAACCGGTCACGGTAAGGCGGCTTAATATGAATTCAAAACAGGGTGACAAGGACATCCTCCGTCTGCTTAAGCTGTACGGAGCTGATGTAACTATCAGTCCGTCCGCCGGTGATAAACGTTCTTCGACAATTGACACTGCCGAATCATACACCGACAATAGGGAGCGTTCTTCAGATACTGATAACACTTCAAATACTATCTCCAATAATGACAGCACATTTCGAACAGGACTATCAGACATAATGATCACTCCTCGTCCGCTGCACGGTATAGAAATAGACGCAGAAAATATACCGGATCTTGTTCCGATACTTTCACTTGTTGCTTCAGTTGCCGAGGGAACTACCACAATAAGAAATATAGAACGTCTCCGTATCAAGGAGAGTGACAGAGTTGCAACAGTTATAGATACTCTCACAAGACTTGGTGCAGATATACACGAAGAAAACAAATGTCTTGTGATCAGTGGAAAACCGTCCCTCACAGGTGGCACGGTTGATTCCTATAACGATCACCGCATCGCCATGACCGCAGCTATAGCTTCGATTCGCTGCGAAAAGCCCGTAATCATCAATGACCCGATGGCTGTCAATAAATCATATCCGGGGTTTTATACTGATTTTGATTCCATGCTCTGTTCTTGATGTGCAAAGCACACGTAATAATTACAAGCCATGCTCTGTTCTTGATGTGCTTTGCACATCAAGAACCGTCGCCATAGGCGCCGTATAACATAAAAAATATACGCACAGTTCGGTATGCAAGCATCCCGGTCTGTGCGTATATTTTTTATGTTGCATGGCTTGTTATTATTGCTTAGTCTTCGTTTAGTGTATTGATCACGAAAACATATGCCTTGGATATTAAATAGAGTACAGGAGAGGCGCAGCCGAGTAAAAAGCCCAGCCCCTTTCCGGAACCCATATTTGTTTTAGGATCAAATCCGATAAAGGTCGAATATGCATCCTGAACCTCCAGCATTCCCCTTCGTGTATCAAGATACAGCTTGCAATGTGTGATAATTATCACTGCAGCGATAAGGAGAACGGCGGGAATCAGTCTGGCGATAAAACCATGTCTCCTGAGAAGCGGATCCTTCGGAATCTTATTTTCCGGCATAAGATCCTGCAAAGCAAGATATAAGATATATATTGCCGCAAGTATCATCATTATCATACAGATAAGCGGTACATAGTCAGCAAAAGCCTTGCCCTTCGAATAACCATCAAATTTTTCCTTCTTTAGCCCCTTCGACACCAGTTCCTTCAGGCTGGTGTTCATCTCTATTTTATCCTTCAGTTTGACCCACATATAAATCCAGTTCATGAAGAATGAGGCAATTATTGTGATAACAGGGAGTATAGACAGACCTATTGCCAGCAGCCTTGCTTTTTTCTTTTTATAGAAAGGATCTCCCGTATATACCTTTGCCGGCTTTTTACCATCCTTTTTCGCAGAAGCTGCCTCGATCAGCTCTTTTTCCTTACGAAGCTTCTTCTCCTCTGATGATTCCTTCGCCTTATAATATGCCCTGATAAATATAGGGCTTTCTTCTCTTCGTCTGTTTTCTTTTGCACGAATAAGAGCCTTATCGTCAAGAACTACTTTTTCGATAAGGCTTTCATTACAAAATTCACAATATTCGCTGTTATCGGGTATTTCCTTCCCGCAGTATTTACAGATCATGCTTCGTACACCCCGCACAAACACACGTCATCTTCCGACAACCGGAATCTCTCCCGATCATACACGTCAATAATCTACGACCGCTCCTTAAACACCCCGGAATCAGTCTCTGAGCTTACCACTCACCCTCAGGATATACTCCCTCATCGGTAAGCTTATCAAGCTCGTTCTTAACCTGCTCAACATCCTCACGATAGGTCATTCCGAACCATTTTGCATCGGTTCTTACGATCTTAACCCTTCCGGCATTTCTTTCAAGTATATTCTGAACAGCATCCGAAAGCGTTTCCTCAAACTTAAGCGGTTCCTTCTCGATACCATTCTTAAGTCTGTTTTCAAAACTCTCAACAAGATCCTCTATAAATGCAGGTCTGAAAGCCCACATATTCATCGAAGCTACTGCATCTGCCGGGACAAGATTATAAGTAACGCCGCCATCTACCGTAAAATATCCTCTTCCGGCTTCAAGCTTGATCTCCTTACGCTCATCAATCCTCTTCAGCATATCATTCTCATCAACTGAGCAGATACCCCTTGAAACAGTAAACTTCTCATTTAGAGTACTTACAACATTGTAGCCGATTATACCGTATTCATTATCAGCACCTGCTTCGTTGAAGAAGCTTATAGCGTCAACAAATGCCTGTCTGCCATAGAAGTCATCAGCATTTATCGTAAGAAAATCTCTGCCCTTCAGAACATTACGGCAGCACCAGATTGCATGGGTAGTACCCCATGGCTTCTTTCTGTCTTCAGGAACGGTAACGCCTTCCGGTATCATATCAAGTGACTGATAAACATAGGTTACCGGAAGCTTTTTGGCTATCTTATTTCCAACAGCATTCTTGAAGTCTTCTGCGATATCCTCGCGGATAATAAATACAACCTCTTCAAATCCTGCAACTACTGCGTCATAAACCGCATAATCAATAAGTGCATGTCCCCTGCCGTCAACATCTGCGATCTGTTTCAATCCTCCAAATCGACTACCCATTCCGGCAGCCATTACAACAAGAACAGGTCCTTTTTTAACATCAGACATACTTTAACCCTCCGATCAGTGCTTTGGAGCCTCATTATCAATAGTTTCCTGACTTATAGTCTCATCTCTCAGCACTCTCTTAACAAGATCTGTTGCATAATCAATGGTATCCTGGTAAGGAACCATAACATATGCATTGCCGCCAAGTGAATAGCAGTAATCAGTAGCATCTCCACCTGTAACGCTGTACTGAACCGTATTCCAGCTTCCGCCGTCATCTATCTGCTCCTGAACAAGCTTACCAAGCTCAGTCTTGGTCATATTTGTCTGGAAACAATCCTTCATCTGTGACATAAGAGTTGAGAAATTATTCAGAAGCTCAGATGACATAAGCTTGTTGATAACAGCCTTGATAACAGCCATCTGGTTCTTTCCTCTCTGTCTGTCTCCTTCAGTGAAGCTGTAACGCTCTCTTGCGAAATAAAGGGCAGCCTCACCTGAAAGATGATTTGTTCCTTCAACATATGAATATCCGCTCTCGTCAAGCTTTGATGTGAATGCATATTCAGATTCTACATCTACACCGCCGAGAGTATCAATGATATTTACAAATCCCGTAAAGTTTACTCTGACATAATAGTCAAGGTCGATATCATAGAGATTCTCAAGTGTGGCCATCGACATTTCGATACCATAGTTTCCTGCATGAGTAAGCTTATCAAGAGGTTCACTTTCAAAAGCAAGGTTTACATAGAAATCTCTAGGAGTAGAAATAAGAAGTATCGTATGAGTCTCAACATTTACAACTGCTATGATGTTAACATCACTTCTGCTCTTAAGAGTAACATCGCCATAGGTATCGATACCGCTTATATATGCACAGAATCTTTCCTTATCGGCTTCTGTTCTGTCTGTTCTCTTGGTATCTTCCTTAACGACTTCCCTCTCGATCTTCTTCTCAAGAATTATCTTAAGCTTCTTTGCGAAGCCTTCATATTCCTCCTGACCCTCAAGGATACTGATATCACCCGTACTGACAACCATTCCCTGAATCTCACCACTCAGGAAAGCTTCTGCAACCTGAACGATCGAGGTGTATTTTACAGTATCAACTGGTCCTGATGAACTGCTTCCAATCTCTCGGAGAGTCTCACTTACACTCTCATTGTTAACATTATCAATAGTACCGAAGATATATCCCTTCTCAACAGCCTTATTGATAGAATCAACCGGATCATCTGCTGCAACGTAAACGTTCACAACCTCGACCTCAGTTTTATTACCGGTAACTTCGTCCATCATCTTATTGGCCTGATTGATCTTAACGATACCAAAACCCATGATGCACATCAGGATAACCGACAAAACACTGGCAACTATACCCGGAATCTTCTTCAGCTGCATAGCTAAAAAGCATATCGGAAGAAGTCCGAGGATCACTCCTACCATTATAATGTATTTTGTAGGAACCATGTGCGTTCTGATAAGAAAGAATACCAGTAAAGCCGACATTACAAATTGCAATCCGGCAAGTACACAACCAACCAGTCTCTGAATCTTCATTTAATAAACCCTCTTTTTCTTTATGATCATTTATTGGTGACAAGCACAAAATACACGAAACCTGCCGATTTCATGTATTTTTAAAGCGCTTTTTTTTGTAAATCTTTGAAGATAATAACACATCTTTCTAAAAAGTAAAACATTATTTTTCTTCAAAACCTTTAAATCTTCCTTAATATACTTGAAAAATACTCTCTTTTTAAATAATATATAGCCATGGAAAGATTAAAATACATGTCGGAACAAATGAATATTAACCTGTCCGCCGAGCAGCTTGACCAGTTTGATCAGTACTACAGAATGCTTGTTGAGAAAAATAAGGTTATGAACCTTACTGCCATCACTGAGAAAAATGATGTGATACTGAAGCACTTTGTCGACAGCATATCATCCGCCTCAGTTGTACCGGAGCTTATGAACTTTGTAAACACTGATAACACCATCAGCGAAGTATCCGGTCAGAAGGAAATCGGTAAAACAAAGTCTATGAAACACCGACTCAGTCTCCTCGACGTCGGAACCGGTGCGGGCTTCCCGGGCATACCTCTTAAGATCGCTTTTCCGGAGCTTAAGATAACTCTCCTTGATTCACTGAACAAGAGAGTGCTCTTTTTAAATGAAGTGATCGAGTCCCTCGGTCTGAAGGGCATCACTGCGGTTCATGACAGAGCTGAGGATGCTGCACGTAAGCCGGATATGAGAGGGCGCTTTGATATTGTAGTATCAAGAGCTGTAGCAGCACTGCCGGTACTTGCTGAGTATACCATTCCTTTCCTTAAGGAGGGCGGACATCTTATCTCCTACAAAACTCCCGAAGCAGAGAAGGAGGTTGATGAGGCTGCAAATGCTGTCCGTATACTTGGTGGTGCAAAGCCGCACATATATAACCTGACACTTCCGGAATCGGATATAACAAGAAGCTTTATAGTAATAAAGAAAACCCATGCTACTCCAAAAGCATACCCCCGCAAAGCAGGAACCGCGAAGAAGAATCCTTTATAACGGATCACTTTTCTTCGCGGTTCTCTTTCTTTCTCTTAGACATCTCGTGTCTCTTCTGTTTTCTTTTCTCCCTAAGCTCTACCTGACGGTTTCTGACCTCTTCTACAGTTTTCTTATCAACCTTTTCCGTTCTCTTCAGTGCAAATACATTATCATCACTTCCTCCGGCCGACTTAAGCTTGATCCTTGAAAGCATATATCCATGGTAGATACATCTTCCGACAGCAACCGAAGTATTTGACCCTGACTGGTACCACTTGATCTTTCTGGCACATCGGCGGCCGCATTTTGCACATTTTATAACAAGAAGATCCTTGTCCTCCATAGCTATCTGCTTGGAATCATATTCCGAAGAAATCTTCTCAAGGACACCCGCATGCTTTGCGACTATCTCTTCCTCCTTCTTCTTCGGATGCCTGTAAATATCAAAGGTATATCTCTCCTCGAGATCATCCGGACGGATCCTGGCAAGAACTCTTGCGGTATATCTCGCATCATTTACGGCAGAATGGAAAGGCTCAACCTCCGGTATCTCCAGCTCGCCGCAGGCCTTTTCAAGCTTACTGATCTTGCCCTCCTCATCAAAGAGGTCTGCATAGATCTGCTGGATGTTGTAATACTTAAGAGGAAATTCCAGCTTCTCCATGTAGTAGAAATCCATGTTGCTCTGAAGGTAGAACAGATCCGACGCGCCCCAGGTGCAGAAGACATAGTCCTCACCGCACCAGTCGAGGAACTCTTTACAGGCCTCCTTGAATGGTTTTCCATTCTTAAGGTCCTCCTCGTCATAGTTAAGCATCGGCTTAATGGATCTGTGAAGTCTCTTATATAGCTTAGGTCTTATAAGACTGACATATTCATCTGTTATTTCCAGGTCGTCATTCAGTTTAACGGCGCCTATCTCAATGATCTCAAACGGCATCCTCGGATGTTCACCACTCTGCCCATAAGGACTCTGGTTCCATTCAAGATCGAAAACAATATAGTTCACGTTTCGTTCCTCTGTTTTATTTTTTCAAATATAACATAAGCATCGACACATCTGCCGGAGATACTCCCGAGATTCTTGAAGCCTGACCAAGTGTTTCAGGTTTAACATCCTTCAGCTTCTGCCTTGCTTCTCTCCTGAGATTTCTTACCTCATCATAATCGATGTCGGCAGGAATCCTTCGGCCTTCCATCTTGAGGAACTGCGAAACCTGCTCCTCCTGACGCCTGATGTAGCCTTCGTATTTGATGGAAATATCAATCTGCTCGGTTATCTCTCTCTCATGTCTCTCGCAGTACTGACGCTCTTCATCCGACATAGAAGAAAGCAGCTCTGATACCGCTTCCTCTCTTCCGCTGTCCAGCTCTAAAATACTATTATACGAAAGTTCCGGCCTTCTGACAAGCTCTGCGAGCGTATTTCCTGTATTTAACGGTGTACTTCCGTGAGCAACAAGGAAATCAGCGACGGTTTTGCTGGCACCGACCGTTATGGTTCCGAGACGCTCAACCTCACTTTCGATATATTTCTTCTTGGCCAGGAACATATTATAACGCGCATCATCTATAAGTCCGATCTCATGACCGATGGCGGTGAGCCTGAGGTCCGCGTTATCCTGACGAAGCAGCAGCCTGTATTCGGCACGGCTCGTCATCATACGGTAAGGCTCCTTAGTTTCCTTAGTTACAAGATCATCGATAAGAACTCCAATATATCCGTCAGAACGCTTCAGCACTACCGGCGGCTTTTCCTGAAGAAGTCTTGCAGCATTGATACCTGCCATAAGTCCCTGAGCCGCTGCCTCTTCGTAGCCTGAGCTACCATTGATCTGTCCGGCTGAGAACAGACCTGAAACAGCTTTAAACTCAAGCGACGGTGCAAGTGTTACGGCATTTATGCAGTCATATTCGATGGCATAGGCGTTACGTACAATCTTCGCATTCTCAAGTCCCGGAACAGTATGTACCATTCTGTACTGAACATCCTCCGGCATGGAAGAAGGCATACCATCGAGGTACATCTCGTTTGTAAATTCACCCTCCGGTTCAAGGAAGAGCTGGTGTCTGTCCTTATCCGGAAATTTCATTATCTTGTCCTCTATCGACGGACAGTATCTCGGACCTGTGCCCTTGATAACGCCCGAGTAGAGAGGCGAACGATCTATATTTTCACGAATTATCTCGTGAGTTTCTTCATTAGTATAGGTGAGCCAGCAGGAAATCTGCTCCCTCCTGATATCCTCCTCGCAGTTCATGAAGGAGAAAGGCACTATCCTGTCATCGCCCTTCTGCTCCGACATCTTTGAGAAATCAACACTGTTCTTATCAATTCTGGGAGGAGTACCGGTCTTGAACCTTCTGATACCGATTCCTGCATCGGCCATGGAATCTGACAGATGATTTGCCGCCATCAGACCGTTCGGTCCGGTATATTGTATCGTGTCACCGTAGATGCATCTTGCCTTGAGATAAACTCCGGTACAAAGTATTACTGCACGCGCATGATAAATAGCGCCGGAAACCGTCTTGATACCGACTACTTTTACTTTACCAGCATTATTATTTGATTCTGCTGCTGTTTCATATGGCCCGGTTTTCGTATCCGATTTTTGTAATTCATCTGAATAATTATTCGCACCGGCCGGAGTATCAGTTGTTATGTCATTTTTATCAACCGCCTCAACGATCAGCTCGCTGACCTCCTGCTGACGCAGGGTGAGATGCTCAGTATTCTGCAGTGTGAGACGCATCTGCTTGGTATATTCCACCTTATCAGCCTGCGCACGCAGCGAATGTACAGCAGGTCCCTTGGATACATTTAGCAGCTTTGACTGAATGTAGGTCTTATCTATATTTTTCCCCATCTCGCCGCCAAGTGCATCGATCTCTCTTACAAGATGCCCCTTTGAGCTTCCGCCAATATTCGGATTGCATGGCATAAGAGCAACACTGTCCATGCTGACCGTGAAAAGGATTGTCTCAAAACCCAGTCTTGCTGCAGCAAGAGCCGCCTCGCAGCCCGCATGACCTGCACCAACAACTACTATATCGTATTTTTCTTCAACTACTGCCATACCGCCACTCCATTTTCTACTGCCGCTGTATATTTATTTACAATATGCGATAAAATTCAAATATATAAACTTATGTGGATATATTATCATGTAACATTGATGCCGAATATTCCACATATATGTTTTTTCATTATATAACACGCGAAATATATTGCCCACATGAACCGTGATATTTACTTGCCCATGCAAAATTCAGCAAATATCTTATCTGCCAGGTCATCCGCAAGAGTTTCTCCTGTTATAAGGCCCAGACTCTCATATGCCGCCATCAGATCGATCGTATAAAAATCCTCCGGCAGACCATCATCTATACTGTCTTTAACTCTCTTCATCGCTTCTCCGGCATCATGAAGGGCATTCTTATGTCTTTCATTCGAGATGATTATCTGATCATTTCCTCTCGCCTCGCCGGAAATAAACATTTCCTTCACGAGAGCAGCAAGCTCGTCTCTGCCCTGACCTTCCTTCGCAGAGATGGTGATCATTCGATGTTTATTGTCAGTTTTCTCATTATAGTATACAGGCTGATCTGAGCCATTATCATTATATTTGGCATCACTTTTTCCTGTTCCTGCATATGTATCATTCAATTCAGATACCTGCACGCCTGATAATAACTCTTCAAGCTCACCCCTGTCGATCACGACCGGAAGATCTTCCTTATTAATAAGTGTGATAACCTTCTTGCCTGTAAGGCTTCCGATTATCCTTCTGTCATTAACATCCAGTGGTCTCGCGCCGTCAACAACAAAAAGTATCAGGTCAGCGTCCTTAATATTTTCCTCGGCACGTTCAACGCCGATCTTCTCAACCTTGTCATCCGTCTCCCTGATTCCCGCGGTATCTATCAGTTTCAGCAGAATTCCGTTCAGTCTCGCATATTCCTCAAGAGTATCTCTTGTCGTACCCTCAATATCGGTTACGATCGCACGTTCCTCCATAAGAAGCATATTTAAAACAGAGGACTTTCCTGCATTCGGTTTGCCGATAATAGCTGTTCTGATTCCCTCTTTAACCAGTCTTCCTTCGTCAAATGATTCCATCAATTTCACGATCTCACCGCTGATCTCCGAAACATCATCCGACATCTTCTCACCAAATCCATCCAGACTGTAATTCTCCGGATCATCCAGTGCCGACTCAATATATGCGGTATCGTAAAGTATCTTCTCTCGAAGCTCTGTGATCTTCTCACGAAGTCTTCCGCTCAGCTGCCCAACCGACGCAGAGAGAGCTCTGTCGCTCTCAGCACTGATCATGTCCATAACAGCTTCAGCCTCGGACATATCGATACGTCCTCCAAGATAAGCTCGCTTTGTGAACTCGCCCGGCTCAGCTATCCTGGCACCTTCTCTTATAAGAAGCTTTAGCACCTTTTCCATAAGAAATAGTCCGCCATGGCAGTCTATTTCCACCGTATCCTCTGTTGTATAGGAATGCGGCGCTTTCATAACGAGTACAACCACTTCATCGATTACATCAGAGTCCACAATATGTCCATAAGCAGCTGTAAAGGTTTCCATCTCCGCAAGCCTTTTTTTGCCCGCAAAGATCCTGTCACAGATCTCGATCGATCTGTCACCGCTGACTCTTATTATACCTATTCCCGAACCGGTTGTTCCGGTTGCTATAGCACATATTGTGTCTGATTTATACATACTTCCCATTCTCCGGATGAGTACTGATTGTATCAGCACTCAATTCAGATGCTACCTATTATATATTGACTATACCTTCCTACTATACTTTACTTATTGTTAAAAATCAATCATTCCTTAATTATATATGCATTGATTATGTTTCTTGTATGTTTTGGACAAATTTGTATCCCTAAAACGTCCAAAATAGTTTTTTGCGGTATATTTTGGACATTTTAATATTATATATCTGTCCAAAACGCTGCATTTTTATTGTGTTTTGGACAGATTAGGGTTGTTAATTTGTCCAAAACAAGCTATAATAATCATGGAGGTGATGTTCGTCATGAATAAATTAATCGGTCGTGAATATGAGAATAAAGAGTTAGACAGGTGTATGAAAAACACAGATTCACAATTAATTGTAGTCTATGGCAGACGTAGGATAGGAAAAACATATCTGATCACCAACTATTTCAATAACTCTTTTTGTTTCAGTCTTACAGGCATATATAATCAACCGGCACATATACAGCTTTTTAACTTCATTAGCGAATATAACGAGAGAACAGGAAGTGACCTGGAACCTGCGAAGAACTGGATGGAAGCATTCTTATTATTAAAAAAATACATCGGAAGTCTTCCTGAAAACGAAAAGCAAGTAGTTTTTTTTGATGAGATGCCATGGATGGACACTCTAAGATCTGATTTCCTGCCTGCCTTCGAATGGTTCTGGAACTCCTGGGGCAGCAAAAGAAAAAATCTGATATTTATAGTGTGCGGCTCTGCGACTTCATGGATGGTTGATAATATTGATAATAATAAAGGCGGTCTGTTTAATAGATTTACCTGCAGACTATATTTGAAACCATTTACCTTATGCGAAACTGAGCAATATCTGGAATCAAAAGGTATCTTTTGGTCAAGAATGACCATAGCTGAATGTTATATGATCATGGGCGGAATACCTTTTTATCTCAATATGTTGGATAGTTCACTTAATTTCCATGAAAATATAGATAAGCTATTTTTCAGAAAACAACAGGGCCTCTGGGATGAATTTAAACATTTATACCAAACCTTATTTAAGAACAACGATCTATATATCCGCATTGTCGAAGCACTCAGCACAAAAAGAAACGGAATGACAAGAACAGAAATCATTGAACAAACCGGTATCCCTAGTAATGGTACTTTATCAAAAGCCATAAAAGATCTCGAATACTCGGGTTTCGTTCGAAGTTTCACTACATTCGGAAAAAACAAAAATAATCTGGTGTACCAGCTGGCAGACTATTATACGGCATTTTACTACCATTTTATCCATAACAATCCCGGCATTGATGAGCATTATTGGTCAAATTCTCTGGAAAACCAGAAAATCAAGGCATGGTCCGGACTAACCTTTGAACAGGTCTGCATGGATCACCTTCCTCAGATCAAAAAGAAGCTTGGAATATCCGGGATACTCTCCAGTGTATCCACTTGGAATAGAATAGCTGATGAAGAAGGTCCGGGAGCTCAGATTGATCTTATTATTGATAGAAAAGATAAGATCATCAACCTATGTGAAATCAAATTTGCAAACGATGAGTACATAATTACCAAGGACTACGATATGAAACTCCGAAGCAAAGTTGAAACATTCCGTCGATCCACTAAGACAAAAAACATGCTCCACCCAACAATGATAACCACTTATGGCGTAAAGCAAAACAAATACAGCAGTTATATACTGAGACAGGTTGTTCTGGATGATCTTTTTTCAGCTATTATCTGATCGTTATGAAGCAGAATAAAAAGGTGTATTCTTTATAATAATCCGAATACGCCTTTTTATTATCTAAATATATTGATACTATTTATTTTCGTTCATCATACCTATAACACCCTTGGCGATAAGAATAATAAGTCCAAGTAAAACGAACCACCAAGCAATACCAAAATGAGAACTTGCCATGCTTCCGTATTCCTTAGCCGCGTCCCTAACATCTTTAACATGCTTATCTATAGAACCAAGGATAAAAGCAATCAGGCCAAGTGCAGGTAAATAAAACTGATAATATGGAAGACCCTTCACTATTTCAGAGACTGCCGGAACAAAATCAATCAGCACGGCACCTACAGCTACTATTATCAATAGAATTCCCCAAACCTTAAGCGAACCTCCTCCTGATTCGAACAATCCAAATCCTGTTGACTCTGATATTCCCATAAAAGAAATCTTCAAAACATACCAACTGGAAATGATAGCTCCAAGGAAAATCAAAACGGCTGCTGGAATAGAGCCAAATTTAGTAATCATCTCAAATACGGGATTTGAAAACTTACCTCCACCAACCGGCGCAAAGTTCTGATTAACCGTCATTACAGGCGCTCCACAGTTTGGGCAATTTGGAGATCCATCCATGATCTCAGCCCCACAGTTATTACATCTCATACTTTTTCCTCCTTTGAAACTGAACAATGTATAAACACTATTCGTAATAAATATTAATATGATTAAATAAAGGGTATAGACCTATGTGAATATTTTTGTAAAAAAGACTAACCCTAAAGAGATATTTAAGTTTGATAAAACAGTCATTCTATTACTTGTTATTACTGGTCATTTACATAAATAACAGTTGCTTTTTTTATATAAATTTGCAATAATAGATGTATTGAAATGCAAAGGTTTTTTGCTGAAAAATGACTGAATTCAGTCAAAGATTTTTTAGGAGGGAAAAAGTATGAGATGTATTCATTGCGGTAATGAAATACCGGCTGGTGCACCTGCTTGTCCAGTATGTGGATCACCTGCTATGCCTGCTCAGCAGCAGTATCAGGCTCCACCTCAGCAGCAGTATAATCAGGCACCACAGGGGTTCCCGGGACCACAGAACTTTGGCGGTCCTCAGGGTCAGTATCAGCAGCCTTATGGTAATCCATATCCACCAAAGCCGGCTGTCTACTATTATGCAGGAGGTCCATTTACACAGAGACTCAGAGGAGACTATACAATGCTCTGCTCACTTATAGGAGCTTTCTTTGTACTTCTTTTCTCATGTATTCCTACCTGGCTTCATTTATCAGCAGGAACAGACGGAAAATCTTTCGGATTCTTTGAAGAAGGATTCGGTGGTTTTGTTAAATTCTGTGGAGTATTACTTATCCTTTCCGGTATTTGGCTTTTATTCAGATACATGGTTGTGTTTAATATCATTCCCGGTGTAAACCTCACTGGCTTAACAAAGCTTCCGGGATCAGAGTTTTATGGTCCTGCCGGTGTTTTGATTCTGTTCTTCATCGAAACATTTAATGGTGATGTTCAGGATGGTTTCAAAGCTTATAAAAACTCAAGTATATCTCTTCACTTTGGTGTATCTTGGTGGTTCGTACTTATTGGAACAATATGTCTCTTTGTAAGACCAATTGTATGTCTTATCAAAGCTCAGAATTTCCACACAGGTGAGAAGAAGATTCGTCAGGCAGCACAGGCTTACGCTTATCAGCGTCCGCCACAGCAGTTTGCACAGCCTATCAATCCTCAGGCTCCTTATGGTCAGCCACAGCAGCCTTATGGACAGGCTCCTCAGCAGGCTCCTTACGGTCAGCCACAGCAGCCTTACGGACAGGCTCCTCAGCAGGCTCCTTACGGTCAGGCTCCACAGCAGCCTTACGGACAGCAGCCTTACGGACAGCAGCCTCCACAGAATCCACAGTAGTCAATGTAATCCATTGCTCGTGGAAATACAGTAATAACTCTCAGCTCTTCGAGTAATCGGAGAGCTGTTTTTTTGTAGATAATGCGTCCTGTATATTAGTTTTGTGTTGATTCCGCCTCTGTCAGCTCATCTCGTCGTGACTCTGTCACTCAATGATATCATTGGCAGATGTCTGCATTTACTAGTTTCCATTCATGCAGCCACCCGGCTCATGTCAACATTTGTGTAACGCTGACTGCGTCAGCTCATCCCCTCGTGACCCTGTCACTCGGTGATGGTCATTCGCCAAATGTCTGCATTTGCATATTCCATGTATGCAGCCACTTGGCTCATTGTCTACACAAATAACGGGCAGGAGACGCATCTCCTGCCCGAATCATAATTCCATATATCAAATTGATCTATACAGCAATTACTGCAAGAACATGTAATTACTTCTTCTCTGTAGTCTTTTCTTCATCCGAATCATCATTAACATATCTGATGACCAGCTCTCTGTCGCCTACAACATCATTGAAGAGGCCTCTGATAAGAGTTTCCGTCTGCTCCTTGGCCTTAGCCAGAAGTCCCGGAATATCAGCATTTTTCCTGACATCATCCTTCGCATAGTTTACAGCAACCACAACATCACTCTGCTGAGTCTGATTGAAAAGCGAAGTGCTTACATCATAGAACTCCAACGTATCCGTATCGATTATCAGATCCTGCACCGTAACCTCAGGAAGTGTAACTACAACCTTATTGCTTGTAACATTTACCTTGACCTGTGATATATCTATTCCGGCCTTAACTCTTGCCGAATACATCATGAGGAAACTGTTCTCATTGATAAGCGGAATCCCATTCTCCTCAAATCTGACAACACCATTGTAAATGATCTCAGCCGTAGTCAGATCGCTGCAGGCTACAAGCTGCTCGGTAAGCTTCTCAGCCGAGAGCGCCGGTTTCTTCCTCTCATCAAGGTAAGCATCTATCTTCTTGATAACAAATATCAGGAAAAACAGAATAACCGCAGATATTATGGCTGTTCGTATGAGTTTTATCTTATTTACCGTAACATCATTACTATTGCTTTCCTTCTTTGACACGTTATTCTTCCTCCTGAAAAAAATCTTTTTTAGCAAAAATAACATCTTTATTACTTTCCGACTACAATGTCTTCACCAAGGAAATCTGCTCCGGATATCGTAAGCGTCTTATTTGAATCGCTGTATTTTGCCTTAAGTATGTTACCGCCTGCATCCATTTCAAGCGTATCGCCGTCCCATGATGCGTTAAAGCCCTGAACATAATCCTTATCTTCGGCATCATCCGGATAATGAAGCCTGAGCTCACCGTTATTATCCTCAACCTTAAGTGTTACTTCAACATCATATCCATAAAGAGAAACCGTACCTTTATATGTTCCGTTTCTCGATTTATTACCTATTACTCCTGAAAAATACAGAATTGCAATTAATACTGACGCAACTATAACAACCCCTGAGATTATACAGACTATCAGCGGTCCCTTCTTCTTCCCTTTCATTATAAGTCCTCCTGATCGATCTATCCGGTCTGTCTCACTTTTTCAGACCGTGACAGTATTATAACACATATTTTTTATTTAAAAAATATATATATTGAAAAATAAACCCAAATAAAATACGGCTTTGTGTTGAAATTGTGAACAAACTGTGATATTCTGACTGTGATTGGACTCGGGTCAGAATGTATGCCCTTCTTCAGTCATAAGTAATTTTTAACGAACAATGTTTTACCATTGTTCAGTTTAGAAGGAGGAAAAAAGTATGAGATGTAACAACTGTGGGGCTGAGATCCTGGATGGGGCTCCAAACTGCCCAAACTGTGGCGCACCTGTTATGACTGTAAATCAGGGATTTGCACCAGCAGGAAATGCTGATTTACCATCAAATCCTGCATTAGCTATGCTTGTTAAATTTGGAGCATTTGCAGGCGCTGGTCTTATCTTCCTTGGAGCAATCATTCCAAGATGGCATGTAGCAAGCGTTTCTTTCATGGGACTCAAAGAGTCTGATTCATTCGGACTTCTTGCTTCAAACGGAGGTATCTTAAAGCTTTGGAGTATTATCCTTATCTTAGTAGCTGTAGGTACTGTTCTCATCGAAACTGTTCCGGCTGTTGGTGATGTTGTAAAGGGATTCCCTTTCTATCAGTTCTACCTTCCAGCTCTTGGACTTCTTGCATTTATCCTTGCAACAGTTAACAAGCTTGTTCGTCAGCATGCAGGTTCAGGCGACGATGCAGCTGCTATTAAGGCATTTGGCGGTTCCGTTAGTTCACACTATGGTATCGCTTGGTGGTTCGTATTACTCGGACTTATCATCCTTATTGCAAGAGCAGTAGTTAACATGATGAACGAAAAGAAATAATTAAATATTGTTTCTATCATTATAAAAAGGAAGCATCCGGGCCCAATGGTCTTGATTGCTTCCTTTTTATATTTTACAATAAATATATTAATAATAACCCTATTCAATACATATAAATATCCTATTAAAATACGGAGATAACATGAATACAATACATTTTATATCCGAAGAACTGAAGAAAACCTATGGGCAGAAGATATACAAGCTCTCCCTTCAGAGCGGCTGTACCTGCCCGAACCGCGATGGAACCGCAGGAACCGGCGGCTGCACCTTCTGCTCGGAAGGCGGCTCCGGTGATTTTGCTGCGCCTTTAATCACCCCTTCAGATTCAATCGAATCTGTTACCACACATTTTCTTCCCGATACTGTTGCTTCTTCATCTTCACAACTGCTTTCCGGGACTGTCAGTTCTTCGTCAGACAATACTCTCTCCCATCAGATTGCTTACGCACGAAAGCTTGTCGACGCTAAAATATCTTCAAAGATCAGTCCTGAAGACCGTCGCTACATCGCATATTTTCAATCATTTTCAAATACATATGGAAACTTCGACAGTCTTAAGGCTCTGTATACCGAAGCTATAAATCGTCCGGAGATAGTTATCCTTTCCATCGGTACACGTCCTGACTGCATCTCCGAAGATATGCTGGAGCTTCTGACTGAACTGAACCGTATCAAGCCTGTCTGGATCGAGCTTGGCCTACAGACCATACACGATAATACAGCCGTGAGGATCAATCGCTGCTATCCGCTCTCATGCTTCGATGAAACCTATCATAAGCTTAAGGCTGCCGGGCTGACAGTTATCACCCATGTTATACTTGGACTTCCCGGAGAAACGCACGAAGATATGTATGAAACTATCCGATATCTCGCTGGGCTAAATCCTGCCCTTGATGGCATCAAGCTCCAGCTGCTTCATATATTAAAAGGTACCTGCCTGTATGACGAATACCTTGAAAAGCCGTTTCATATTATGAGTCTTGAAGAATACACGGAAGTTCTGATCAAATGTCTGCGCCTCCTCCCGGAGGAAACAATCATTCATCGTCTGACCGGTGACGGTCCGAAGAAGCTGCTTGTTGAACCAAAATGGAGTGGGGACAAGAAGATGGTGATGAACACGATCAACAAAGCGTTACGAGAAGAAGGATTAATATAGACAAAAAAAGAGCCAAAAACCTTGCCTACACAAAGTCCTCAGCCCTCCTGCGTGGGCCGCCGGGGGCTCGAACCCCGCACACCCTGATTAAGAGTCAGGTGCTCTACCAAATGAGCTAGCGGCCCAGATTATCTGGGATGTAATCGACGCTTATCTGTCGAACACTTAATGGATTATATATCAATAAATTCCTAATTGCAATGCTTTTTTTTCATTTTTTTTCATTTCAGCATTTTCTACAAATTGGAAGGTTTTTTTTGTTACTGTTTGCGGGTAAAACACAATAAAATCCTTCAATTTTGCAGTCTGAACTTCAAAAAATTGCAGTTTTAGATATAAAATATCACTCTTCTGCCGGTACAGCCATGAGTCTGCAGATAGGATTTCCCATCTCACTGAACTTTTTTTCATACTCGGTCATGACATTTCCTTCATTGTATTCGGAATTATGCAGGTCTCTGGTACTGTTCAGCAGCTTCCAGCCTGCAGCCTCAACCTCTTCCAGTGAAAAATCAAAAAGAGATACATTATCAGTCTTAAAGGTAACTCCTCCGTCTTCAGCAAGAATTGTTTCATATCTGGCAAGGAACTGTCTTGAAGTAAGCCTTCTTTTAGCATGTCTGTCCTTCGGCCACGGATCAGAAAAGTTAAGATAAATATATGCAACCTCACCCTTTTCAAATACATCACCGATATATTCAGCTTCCATTCTAATAAAGAAGAGATTCTTCATCTCAGGCTCCTGAACCCTCTTCTCAACAGCACGGATCAGAACACTGGAGTATTTTTCTATTCCAATATAGTTTATATCCGGATTGCGTCTGGCCATCTCCATGATAAAGCTGCCCTTGCCCATACCAATCTCGATATGTATCGGGTTATTGTTTCCGAAAAGCTCATGCCACCTGCCCTTCATCTCAGTTTCATTTTTGATAGTATATTCACTTTCAGCAATGGCCTCTCTTGAACCGGGTACATTTTTCAGTCTCATTTTATCCTCCGAGCAGATTATCTTATTTATTATCAATATATATAGCATTTTGTAAAAAATATATTGAAGAGTATAAACGACTATTGTATATTTATCAACGGCTAGCGTAAAATTTTATTCGGAAATTAAATAAAGAAATATAGAAGGGAACCCCCACCTTGTGATAAAGTGTTTAGCGCCTAAACCAACA
>CAMNMC010000095.1 GCA_946544235.1 uncultured Lachnospiraceae bacterium
TGATTTACCGGAACCCGACGGTCCGAGTATGGAAACAACCTCACCCTCATTAACGCTGAGGGAGATGTTATGAAGAACGTCCAGCTCACCGAAGCTTTTCTTTATATTTTTTATTTCCAGTAAACTCATATCACACCCTCCATACTTTAAACTTTTTCTCGATAGCTTCCATAACCATCGCAACGATGAAGTTGAAGATGTAATAGAATACGCCGGCTATGAATATCGGAAGCATACTTGCCTCGCTGGCAGTGATCTGCTTTGCGAGTGTAAACATCTCGGTGTATGCAAGTGCAAATGCAAGCGATGTATCCTTAACAAGCGTTATAACCTCGTTTGTTACCGGAGGAATGACTCTCTTACACATCTGAGGGAAGATGATCTTTCTGAAGGTCTGTGCCTTAGAGTAACCGAGCACATCGGCCGCCTCTCTCTGCCCCACAGGAATACCCTCGATACCCGCACGGAAGATTTCTGCAAAATATGCCGCATAGTTAAGCGAGAAGCCTATTATTACAGCAATAAATCTGTAGCTCTGTGAGGTCTCTGCGCCAAACAGGAAGTGTGGTCCGTAGAATACGACCAGCAGCTGCAGCATAAGAGGCGTTCCTCTCAGGATTGAAATGTAAATCCTTGCGATCCACTGAAGCACCTTAGCCCTCGACATTCTGATAAATGTCAGGAGAAGTCCCAGCGGAAGTGAAAAAATAAGTGTCAGGAAAAATATGGAAAGTGTGGCAAGTATACCCTCAGCAAGCTGCTTTGATATACTTATGAACTTCTTACCAAATGGCTTGTCAGCCTTTGCGGTGTCATCGGTTCTGTATGCAAAATCAGTTCCCTCGTCCATGAAGCAGAGGCTTTCGGCGATGTAGTAATCAGACCAGTGCGAAGCGATCTCCTGCATCGTTCCGTCCTTATACATCTCTTCGAGAGTTTCCTGAACCTCGTCACGAAGCTCTGTATTTCCGTATTTAAAAGCAACACCGTATTTTTCTGAAGAAACCGTTTCTTTAAGTATCTTAAAATCCGGATTCTGATTAAGCTGATAGTAAGCAACTCCGACATCGATGCAGACCGCATCAACCGAACCACTTGAAAGATCAAGAAATGCGCTTACGTAATTGCCAATCTGAATAAGGTCCTTGAAGTTCTTCGCAAGGGCTATATTTTCTTCGGTTGTGTCTTCACTGGTGAAAGCCGCAAGTGCCGCAGAGTCTGACTGAACGGCCACAACCTTGCCTTTAAGATCTGCTAAACTCTCAATATCGGAATCCTTCCTTACCACAACAACCTGTGAGTTATCTACATAAGCTGTTGTCCAGGTGTAATCATCCTCACGTCCGTTAACAGTGAAGCCGTTCCAGATACAGTCAATTGCTCCGGAATTAAGCTCCATGTTCTTCTGTTCCCAGTCGATAGGCTGCTTGACCAGCTTCCATCCTTTTCTCCTGCAGACCTCCTCCGCAAGTTCAAGGTCGAAGCCGACATAATTTCCGTCATCATCCTTATATCCGTAAGGTGGAAATTCTGCATCAAAGCCCACTACGAAGGTTTCTCTCTCCCCCTTCTTCTTTCCGCAGGCTGTAAAAAGTCCGGCAAGAAGCGATATAGAGAAAAGCACCAGCAGCGTCTTCTTAATCTTATCCTTCTTCATTTTCATTATACTTCCCTCATTATTTCATACATTTGATCAGTCCTCAGCCTTAAGCGCCTCTTCAAGCGTATGCCAGCCAAGCACCGCGCATTTTACTCTCGCAGGCATATGAGAAACATCCTTGAAAACCGATGCTTCCTCAAGCGACTCAATATCATCCTCTGATGCAGTTCCCTTGATCATGCCGAGGAACTTATCCTTAAGAGAAAGAGCCTCTTCCTTCTTCATGCCGATTATCATATCAAGCATGATATCAACGCTTGCCTGAGATATCGTACATCCGTCTCCGATAAACGCACCATCAGTGATCACGCCGTCATCATCAACCTGAAGCTGCAGGTAGATATCATCACCGCATGAAGGATTGACACCACGATGCTTATTTGTCGGCTTGATCATCTTGAAGCGGTGTCCCGGGCTGACCTTATGATCCATGAGAACCTCTTCAAAGAGACTTCTGTTCGCATCCTCAAATTTCGGAGTATCATTTATGCTCTTAAGCACATTTATGAATCTGTCAATATCCTCATCAGTATTGTAGAACATTATGCTGGCTCTTACAGTCGACGGAATTCCGAGGAACTGATGAAGCGGCTCAGCACAGTGATGTCCGGCTCTTACCGCAACGCCCGCATCCGCAAATCTTCCCGCAATATCATGAGGATGCATATCCTTTACCGTAAATGTAATTATTCCGTGTCGTTCCTTCGGATCCCTGCTTCCGACTATCTCCACGTAAGGAAGCTTGTTGATAGCCTCCATCGCCTTGGCAGTGAGGTACAGTTCTCTCTTCTCTATCGAATCAAAGCCAATTTTTTCAATATATCTTATTGCCTCCGCAAGCGCATAAGCACCTGCACCGTTAACGGTTCCCGCCTCAAATTTATGAGGAAGCTTGGCATAGGTAACGCCGTCAAGACTGACATTTTCTATCATCTCGCCGCCGGTCATGTATGGAGGCATCTTCTCGAGTATTTCCTCCCTTCCGTACAGAACGCCGATACCCATAGGCGCCATCATCTTATGTCCTGAAAATGCAAGGAAATCAATTCCCAGCTGCTGTACATCCACAGCCATATGAGGAACGCTCTGAGCACCGTCCGCAACGAAATATGCACCGAATCTGTGCGCTATCTCCGCAAAGGTTTTAATATCATTTACACGCCCAAATACATTTGATACGTGTGTCATGGATACTATCTTAACCTTGTCGGTCATAAGAGCCTCAAGTGCCTCCGGAAGAAATCTTCCGTCAGGTGCACACTCAAGAAACTTAACCTTTGCGCCCTTCTTTGCTGCGATATGTGTCCACGGAAGCATATTGCTGTGATGCTCGACAACAGTCGTGATCACCTCATCGCCCTCGCCGAGAACCATCTCCCCCAGAGATGCAGCAACGAGATTAAGGCTCTCTGATGCATTTCTTGTAAATATGATCTCGCGCCTTGAAGCGGCATTTATAAATCTCTGAACCGTTCTTCTTGCATCCTCGTAAGCATCCGTCGCATCTATCGAAAGCTGATAAAGTCCTCTGAAAGGATTGGCATTCAGATTTTCATAAAAATCCGCCTCAGCCTTTATAACGACATCCGGCTTCTGCGAGGTTGCAGAATTATCCAGATATGCTAGTGTATTTTTCTTGAAGAAAGGAAAATCCTTTCTTACTTCTTTTATATCTATGCTCATTAACTCTCCTTAATCTCCCATCAATATGCTCCATATATATGTAGAACAAATATAATCTATACTGTTTGTTCACTGATCAATCGATTAATCAATCGTCCAATCAATCCGTTAATCAAACAATCAATCTGCCGCTCAGTCAGTCACAAATAAATCCGTCGTCTACGATCACTCAGCATCTATAGCTGACTGGTCATCTTCCTCAGACTCGCCGAGTATCAGCCCTGACATCTTCTTCTCGGTCTCCTCATCGCCGATCTTCGAAACAACCGACATAAGTCTTCCGCTGGCCATAAGTCTGTATATTTCCTCATCAGTGAGACCTCTGGTCCTGAGATAGAAAAGAACCTCCTCCGAAAGCTTACCGATGGAAGCTCCGTGTTCACCTTCTACATCCTCTTCCTTACAGAGGATCAGCGGAACGGTCTTGTTGACAAGATCATCATCCAGAAGAAGCACTTCTTCTCTCTCTGCGCCCTTTGAACCCGCGCAGCCTCGAAGAAAATCAATGGTCTGTCTCATGGTCTTCTCAGCCTTTTCATGCATAACACCGCTGGCATGCATATCGGCTGTCGTGTCCTTGCCGAAATGTCTGGCAACATAATTAAAATCATATTTTGAACCGGCAGGTGCATCATAGGCAGTGTACTCGGTGAAGCCCGCCCTGTCTCCCTGAAGAGCCACCTGACAGCCTGCATTAACCTTTCTGCCTCCGAGGAAGATCTGTACAACCTCCAGCTGTGCATCCTCTCCGAGAACTGCTCCGATATCAGTAAATACCCTGCTGTTCTCGCCGGCCTTAAATACCTCAACTATCTTTACCCTGGCTCTGTCCTTAACAAGAACCTTCGTCACAGTGCCTGCTTCTTCTGCACTGTCCGGTATATCCGTCATATCAGCTATGACGCATACCTCGCTGTCCTCCCTGGCAACGATGAAGCTGCTGTTGACGCCATTTTCCACGTAAGATAAGTGTTTCATTCTGACAGGCTGTTCTTCCTTTACGCCACTGTCCGCAACGATAACGCAATCAGCCGATTCAGAAGAATCATCAGCTATGCCTTCACGATCCGCAGCCGTATCATCAGCCGCCTTCAGTCCGCTGACAGCCCCTGCAAACTCCGGTCCCATTCCTGTTTCCACAGCAGCAAGAGCCTGAAGCTCTGCGGTATCTATGTCGGCACCCTTCAGGCTGTCCGGCAGAACCGCATCTATTCCGCCTGCCACACTTAAACCGGCTGTATCGAAGAGATCGTCATTCATCTTCAGCCAGTTCCAGGTCATAGCAGGCAGCCTGTTAACTTTTACAACATTCTCTGTCATATTTTATCCTCTATATCATCTGATGTGACTGACATAAATAATTATTTCCGCTGTCAGTCACAGATCATCATGTTCTGTATTTTTACTTATCCGATGCTTCCCTTCATCTCGAGACGGATGAGGTTGTTCATCTCAACAGCATACTCAAGCGGAAGCTCCTTACTAACGTTATCAGCGAAGCCGCTTACGATCATCGCCCTCGCATCCTCCTCCGAGATACCTCTCGACATAAGGTAAAATACAGCATCATCACTGATACGTCCGATCTTCGCCTCATGTCCGATATCTGCATCCGAGGTTCTTATATCCATGGCAGGAATTGTATCCGACTGTGATATGTCATCAAGCATGAGCGATGAACAATCAACCGCAGACTTTGCCCCCTTTGCTCCGGCATTTACAACTACAGAGCTTCTGAAGGTGCTTATTCCGCCATCCTTACTGATTGATTTTGCATTTACTGCAGAGCTTGTATTTTTACCGATGTGCGTAACCTTGAAGCCGGTATCCAGATTCTGGTCATGGCCTGCAAAGGTTATTCCGGTATATTCCATCTTCGAATTATCACCCTTAAGAATGGTCATCGGATAGAGGTAGGAAACGTGCGATCCAAATGATCCGGAAACCCACTCCATCTTGGCATTCTCCTCGATGATTGCCCTCTTGGTGTTCAGGTTATACATATTCTTGGACCAGTTCTCGATCGTAGAATATCTGAGCTTCGCATTTTTTCTGACGAACAGCTCAACCGCACCCGCATGAAGGTTTGCAACGTTATATTTCGGAGCAGAACATCCCTCGATGAAATGCAGGTCTGCCCCCTCGTCAACTATTATCAATGTATGCTCGAACTGTCCGGCGCCCGGTGCATTCAGTCGGAAATACGACTGAAGAGGTATCTCAACCTTTACTCCCGGCGGAACATAAACAAACGAACCACCTGACCATACAGCGCCATGAAGTGCAGCAAACTTGTGATCTGTAGGAGGTATGAGAGTCATAAAATGTTCTCTGATCATCTCTCCGTACTCACCGTGCATTGCCGACTCCAGGTCTGTATAGATTACTCCCTGTGCAGCAACCTCCTCACGGATATTATGATAAACAAGCTCCGAGTCATATTGTGCGCCGACACCTGCAAGCGATTCTCTCTCCGCCTTCGGAATACCGAGTCTCTCAAAGGTATCCTTGATATCCTCCGGAACCTCGTCCCAGGTTGCACTCATTTTATTATCCTTAGGCTTCACGTAGGTAACTATATTATCCATGTGAAGACCATCGATTGGAGGACCCCACTCAGGAATTCCGATCTTGTTATATATTTCCAGTGACTTCAGTCTGAACTCAGCCATCCACTCAGGATCATTCTTCTCCTTCGAGATCTGTTTTACAATCTCCGGGTCAAGGCCTTCCTTAACCTTGTAGAAGTCATTCTCCTCGAATCTGAAGTCATACATATTTCTGTTTATATCTTCTACGTATGTTTTCTCTTTCATATTATTCCTTATCTTATCGCCGCGGGATTATCAGTCTGAAAACTGTATCATACTGCCATCACGCCGGATAACCTGCAACATATTTCAACTGATCATTATGCTTCAAGATATTTCTCAAAACCGCCCTCATTGATCTCGTTTACAAGAGATGCATCGCCTGATTTAACGATATTTCCGTTAACTAAAACGTGAGTCTTATCAACTCTGAGAGCATCAAGTATTCTCGTACTGTGTGTGATGATGAGGAGAGCGCCCTCGCCCTTCTCCTGGAAATCTCTCACGCCTTCTGAAACAGTTCTTACTGCGTCAACGTCGAGTCCCGAATCGGTCTCATCAAGTATTGCAAGAAGAGGGTTCAGCATGAGCATCTGAAGTATCTCCGACTTCTTCTTCTCACCACCCGAAAAACCAACATTCAGATCTCTGTCTGCATAGGACTTGTCCATATTGAGAAGCTTCATCTTCTCCTCAAGTTCTTTCCTGAAGGCCCATATACGATTCTTCTTACCGGTGATCTCGTCCTTCGCATTTCTGATGAAATTCGAAAGTGTTATACCCGGAACCTCGATCGGATTCTGGAAGGAAAGGAAGATTCCCTTCTTAGCTCTGTCCGTAACGCTGTCGGAAACGATATTTTCACCGTTGAAGAGTATCTCTCCGCTCTCTATAACATAGTTCTCATTGCCCATTATCGCATTTCCGAGAGTAGATTTACCTGCTCCGTTAGGTCCCATGAGAACGTGAGTCTCTCCCTTTTCAACCGAAAGGGAAACATTCTTTAATATTGTCTTGTCTCCGACGCTTACCGTCAGATTCCTTATCTCAAGTAGTGCCATTTTTTTCCTCCTTGCACCTTATATAAAACACTTCTTCACAGCCGAATTTCAGCTGTTCCAGCTTGTACGCCGGTCAAAAATACGATTTACTCAGTACGAAAATCGCCGGGACTGCATTTCTGCCCTCCCGGTTATTTACATAAAACAGGGCATTAACCGACGCGTATTCATATTTCTATGAATACACATTACGTACCCCCATACTATTCTTATATTTCCGCATAATTGAATGAAACGCCCAGATACTCAAGCATTCCCTTAAGGTCCGGATCAGAGGTGATCACAACCTGCTGTCTGCTCCTTGCTCTGCTGATTACCTTCATTACATTTGCGGCAGCTTCTCTTCCCATTCCGTCAAGCATATCCAGAACGATGAGAGGTGCATCAGAGGTAACAAAAGCCTCTGACAGTCCGAATCTGACTGCAAGATAAACAAGCCTCTTATCGCTGTCGGAAAGTTCCGACATCTCGCTCAGAACGCCGCCCTTACTTACAGAGATGTTGTAGTCTCTGTCAAGTCTTATATCATCAAATCTGCCACCTGTGATCTCACTGATATGATCACCTATATGAGCAGTAACCTTAGGCAGTCTCTCCGCCTTCATCCTGTCTCTCTCAGCGATCAGCTGATTCATTGCCGCAGTAATGGCATAGCTCTCATCCTCAAGCTCACTCTTTTTCTTAAATACGGTATTGAACTCAGCCTGAAGCTGATTTCTCTCTCTCCTCTTATCAAGAAGAGCGCTTTCCTTATTTCTGAGAGCTTCCTTCTGCTCGGCATATTCCTTGGCAAAGGTCATGTCAAACTCAATGGCTTCCTTCTCTTCCTTTTCCTCCTCGATCTCCTGAAGAACCATCTTAAAGTCCTCATCCGTAGGAGTAATATCGCCCGAATCGAAGAAACCGTTTATCCTGAGACCGTCAACAATGGTAAATATAACAAATATAACCGTAAATATCACAAACAGCTTCTTAACCGGCCCCTCGAAAGGAAGCATAAATACAACCGCTGCTACGATGATGATTATGAGAAGGCCCATTCCGAAGATGACCGGAAGTCTGTCGGTAAATTTAACCTCACCCTTTTCCTTCGGTTTGCTCATCATATCCTGCCCGGTTTCCGCAAGCATATCTATCTTCTTGTTCAGTTCCTTATCAACCTCGTAAGTTACGCTGCCGTCTTCATTCTGGATCATCCTTCTGGCAACTCTCTTACGTTTTGCCGCTTCAATGGCAAAATCCTCATCCAGCTTCTTTATTTCATCCTCGATGCCGTCAATATCCTTATCAACGGATTCATAGGTATCTATCCTTCTTGTCAGTTCATTAAGTCTTCTGACCATCGGCTGTGCATTTTTCTTATTTTTCATTTCCCGCAGGTATTCGATCGAAGCATCGAAATCAATATCCGCACAACCTGTTTCGGTAACATTTTTAATAAAGCTTCTGGTTCTGTCAGCAAGCAGAGCATCGTCAATAACCTCTTCATCGGAAGAAGCATCATCATCAATGACAAGCCCTGTTTTATAGGTACTTCTGTCCAGGGCTACCATATGCTCGGGCAGAGGGTTCATTCCCTTGCTGTCCTCCTGCTTTCCCGAAGCAAGATCCAGCACAGATGTCTTTGGCGCACCTGTCAGGAAGGTTCTCTCAACCAGATAGGTCTTACCATCCTCATTAACATACATGGCGCCTTTGTAATCATTTCCATAAGGCTTTCTCTCACCATGTACATCTTCGCCGATACCGAAAAGACTCCTGCCATAGCTGCCGTAGAGCATGCTTACTATAAAATCCCTGAAGGAACGTCTCTTACTACGGTCCTTATTATATACAAGGTTGATACCTTCCTTCAGCTCTACCTCTCTGCTGTTAAACTGTCCGTATGCTTTAAGTAATAGCTTACTAAGATACATTTATCTCTCTCCTGTCCTTGCCATAGCTTCAAGGCCATACATGGTCATTTTTTCTCTGATAACATCAGAAACATCCGTCATCCCTCTGTTTGCACGGCAGAAGGCTCCGGCGATATCTCCGGTATGCTCGGCCTCGATATTCTCAAGGTCGCTGACCGGCACCGTATTGTCGATAACATCGTAAATATTATATCTGTCCTTGATCCTCTTCAGATCTATGGACAGTTTGCTGTCAACAAGTCCTGTATAAGTTATGGTGTAAATATTATCAAATCCAAGCTTTCTTACTCTGTCAACTATTGCATCCGAAAGCTGTTCGCCGGAAACATTGTAGCTTACATCAATATTGAAGGTAACATAGTTTCTCTTGCTGAAAGGCATCCATTTTATGGTTGTTTTTCCATCCACAACCTCACCATAGATGATTCCATGCTTTCCCGTATCAGCAGGAGTAAGAGGTTCCGGAGAACCACAGTATGCCATTCTGTCTTTAAGGATATGCGCAGGCTTTCTGCTTCCGCCGAGAGCCACATAATCAAAGCCCTTTCTTGCAAGAGCCTTTCTGTCAAAAGGCATATGCTTAGGATCACCGCCGCAGGCAAGAAGTATATTTACCGCCCCCTCACGTCCCGGTGATATCTCTTCAACAACTGTCTCACCTATTTCAGGCTTATTATAGCTGTAGCCTGTTACACAGGTATTTATGCCCTTGAGATACGCGTTCGCCGTTCTTCCTCCCGGAAGCACAACAGTTTTGGATTTAAACTTATAGCTTTCCATGGCACAGCCCGGACTGATATAGTCCCTGAAGCCGCCGAGAATAACCGTTCTCGTGCCCTCAAGCTTTGAAAGTGTCTCATCAAGACGCTCAAGGTCCTCCGTTGTCGGCTGAGCTGCAAAAAGATTACCTGCGATCATCAGCAGGTTTATCTTATCATCAATGCACAGCTGAATGACCCTGTCAAAGGTATCGTAAAGCTCCTTCGCTCTGTCCTTGCTCCACTCCTTGCCCTTGTCAGGTTCAGCCCCGAGATATATATCTGAAATATGTATGAATTTCATATCATCATTCCTCTGGATTTTATTCATATGCATGCCATTTTTATATCAGGACATACACTAGATTATTTTAATACAAAAACAGCCTTTTTGTCTACTGTTTATTATCATCGAGAGCTGTCATTCTGAAATACTGTTTATAAGCTCCGTAAGTTCTTCAAATGAATTAACACTGTTGATCTCCCGGCGTATATGAGATGAATTTCTGACGCCGGCCATGTACCAGGCAACATGCTTACGCATCTCGTGAATAGCAGTGTATTCTCCCTTCTGATCAAGCATCATCTCTGCATGGCGGAGCATGGTTTTCTTTATTTCTGATACTGTCGGAGGAGTGAAGCCGTCCGGATCCTTAAGCTCGGCAAATATCCACGGATTACCCTTGGCAGCCCTTCCGACCATAACGCTGTCGCAGCCGGTCTCTTCCTTCATCCTCTTCATATCCCCGGCGTTTCTGATATCCCCGTTGCCTATAACAGGAATACTTACAGCCTCTTTGACCGCCCTGATGATGTTCCAGTCAGCCTCACCCTGATAGAACATCTCTCTTGTTCTCGAGTGAACCGCCACAGCTGCCGCACCATTTTCCTCGGCAACCTTCGCCATAAGGACCGCATTGATATTATCCTTGTCAAAGCCTGCACGGATCTTGACTGTAAGCGGTTTATCAACCGCACTGCTGACAGCCTTTATTATCCTTCCGGCCAGTTCCGGATCCTTAAGCAGTGCCGAACCCTCGCCGTTATTTACGATCTTCGGAACCGGGCAGCCCATATTTATATCTATAAAATCAAAATCTCTCTCCGCCAGTATGGCCGCTTCCTTCGCCATGATCTCCGGTTCACTCCCGAAGATCTGCACGCCTACCGGTCTCTCCTTCGGATCAGTCACCAGAAGCGGTTCCGAGCGGTTCATGTTATACATCATGCCCTTTGCACTGACCATTTCGGTGTAAACCATGTCGCATCCCTGCTCCCTGCATAATAAGCGAAAAGGCAGGTCTGTAATACCTGCCATCGGAGCCAGAATTATTTTGTTTATAAAAAGTCCATTAAACATAGTTTCTCCATTTGTAAAAAAGTTATGCCTCTTCTTTGCACCATAATTCTGCAAGCAGAATTATGCATGTATCACGTTGTGATACATGTGGTCTGCTTCGCATCCCGTGTCATTCACTGCGTTCATGATAGCAATATGCTACGCATATTACTACCTGGTTGTAGCAAAATACGCCCTCAGAGGCATAACTTATTTTACAAAATTACAAATCCCGATTATTGCTTGTCATAAATAATTCTGAGGCCATGAAGGGTAAGCTCAGGGTCATAGATATCGATCTGATCGGTCGCTTCTGAGATAAGCTTTCCGAGACCGCCGGTTGCGACAACCTTGATATTATCGAGCTTCGAATCCTTCTTCAGCTTCTTGATGATATACTCGGTCTGGCCGATGTAGCCGTAGTAAATACCTGCCTGCATGCTTGAAACCGTATCTCTTCCGAGTATGGTATCAACCTTCTTGATCTCAACCTCAGGAAGCTTTGCAGTTCCGCGCCAGAGAGCGTTAGCCGCAAGTCTGATACCCGGAGAAGTAACTCCTGCATAGAAGGTTCCGTCACCAAGAACAAGGTCATGAGTTGTAGCTGTACCGAAGTCAATAACGATTATCGGACCGCCATAGATCTCATATGCCGCAACAGCATCAACAAGTCTGTCCGCACCAAGTTCCTTAGGGTTAGGTATTGATACATTTATGCCTGTTTTGATGCCGGGAGCAACGATAACAGGTGTAACATTAAAATACTTGATAATACCGCTTGTCAGCGAATGCATGATATTCGGAACTACCGAAGATATTATTACATCCGTTATGTCCTGCGGTTTCATACGGTTCACAAAGAGCCACTCGCCAAGGAAAACTCCATATTCATCAGAGGTTCTGTCGGTCTGAGTGATCATTCTGAACTGCTTAACAAGCTTCTTCCCATCGAAGAGGCCAATGGTTATGTTTGTGTTTCCTACGTCTATCGCAAATAACATAGTTTTTTCCTCTCGTATTATTTAACGATACAAACAGAATATACCCCTTCAGGCGTAGCAAGAATACGCCTTCAGGGGCATATCCCATTTGTATCCATTCATTTTACACTAAAAAAACGCTTCATAATATTGCTCTAGTTGTTCGAACAACTCCTTTTTATTTAGCTGGAGCTGGCGGATTTTTAGTTCACTTCCTATTTCGTCGTAGAGGATGTCATCCTCCTCGGCTTCTGTCATAAGCCTGAGGTTTCCGTCCTCGTCAAACATAAGAAGTATAACGCCTCCGACCTCTTCTGTAAAGAGTACGCACATGATCTTAAGCTCATCCTTTATAGCTGTCGGAAGTCTGTCAAATTCCGGATTCAGATAGTATTTTTTTGTGTATCTTGAAGCACTGCAAAGCACTCTCTTTTCAACCGACATGGCGTTCTCCTTATCATCCTTATTATTCGATCGTTCCGGTCATATCAGCGATAACATCGCTCATATCATACATTCCCGGCTTCTTTCCTGCAAGGAATTTGGCAGCATTAACGGCACCGTTACCGAAAATATTTCTTGAATATGCGATATGCTTGATCTCAATCAGTTCGTCCGGTCCTGCGAAGAAAACCTCATGGGTTCCAGGAATATTTCCTGCACGAACAGCGGAGATACCAAGCTCCTTCTTATCTCTCTTCTGACGAACCTGTGAACGATCATAAACATATGTAAATTCGCCGTTTCTCGCATCATTTATCGCATCAGCAAGCGCAAGAGCTGTTCCTGACGGAGCATCCAGCTTCTGATTGTGATGCTGCTCAACTATCTCAACATCATACCCTGCAGGAACAAATACATTTGCAGCGTCCTTCAGGAGCTTGATGATGGTATTGATACCCATACTCATATTTGCAGATTTAAGAATTGCAGCCTTCTGTGAATGCTCTCTGATCTGATCAAGCTGTTCAGAAGTAAAGCCTGTTGTACAAAGAACTATCGGAAGAGACTTCTTCTCTGCATATTTAAGAAGACTGTCAAGAGCCTTAGGTGATGAAAAATCAATGATAACATCAGCAGCTATATCGCAGGCTTCAATATCGGTAAATACAGGAAACTCCATCTCGCTCTCAGCTATATCGATTCCTGCAACGATCTCAGAATCCTGATCTGCTTTAACTATATCGGCTATAACACGGCCCATACGTCCGTTGCAGCCATGCATGATTATTTTTGTCATATCATATCCTCCATGAATCATATTACCACGATGTCCAATAACTGTTTTCAACCATACATTACGAAACGCATCCATCCGTTTTCAGTGATATATGGAAACTGCGAATCAACCATCTATTGTTGATTTTTCTTCGTGTAATACATGATCAATTAGAACTGTATACCGTATTCTCTCATAGCCTTCTCAAGCTTAGCTGCATTTGCATCCTCCATCTCAGAGAGAGGCATACGAACCTTGCCGTTTGAAAGTCCCATGAAAGCTGTAGCCTTCTTAACAGGAATAGGGTTAACCTCGCAGAACAGAGCCTTGCAGAGGTCGATGCACTTAAGCTGAAGCTCTCTTGAGCCTGCAACATCACCGTTTAAGAACTTGTGAACGAGCTGATGTGTATCCTGTGGAATAATATTTGAAGTAACAGAAATAACACCGATTCCGCCAAGTGAAAGAAGTGGAAGGATCTGATCGTCATTTCCTGAGTAAAGATCGATGCAGCCATCTGCAAGAGCCATGAGCTTTGCAACCTGTGAGATATTTCCTGAAGCTTCCTTGATAGCTACGATATTCTTAACATTCTTAGCAAGGTAAACTGCTGTTTCAGGCTCAATATTGCAGCCTGTACGGCTTGGTACGTTGTAGAGAATGATAGGGATATTTACAGACTCAGCGATAGCTGTGTAGTGCTGGATAAGTCCCTTCTGTGTAGCCTTGTTGTAGTAAGGTGTAACAAGAAGAAGTGCATCAACGCCGTCCTTCTCTGCATCCTTAGAAAGCTTGATAGCAGTCTGTGTATCATTTGAACCTGTACCTGCGATAACAGGAACACGGCCTGCTGTATGCTCAGCAACAACTCTGATAGCCTCGCTGTGCTCTTCCTCTGAAAGTGTTGAAGACTCACCTGTTGTACCGCAAACGATAATAGCATCAGTTTCGTTCTCGATCTGGAAATCAACCAGCTTTCTTAACTGATCATAATCAACTGTAAGATCATCCTTGAATGGTGTTATAAGTGCAACACCTGCTCCCTTGAAAATTGCCATTTTTCTTTTCCTCCTAAAATGAAATGAGTTAATCTTCCGCCCATTTTCGTAGCGTCCACAGAAACTTCTGTCTGCCACAATTATATTGTGCATAGAAAACGGGCTGACAAAGTGCCAACCCGAAATAATCCTATAACAATAAAAATATAGTATCATTTTCCGATAGCGCTCCATCAATTTACTTGACGACAGTTCCGCGACTCTTAATCACGATCCCAGCATGAAAGTCCCTTAAATCCTTTCAAACTTCGGCGGATCATCCTTTTACGTACCCTCATCTGAAATAAGGTTCATCAGATACGCTACTCTTAATCTCCGCGTCCTCTACCATATGATTTTATGAAAATCAAGTGTATTGTATGACAAAGTCCCGGCTCTGTCAACCTTTAAAACACATATATCCTGTATATATTCCAAATAACAGGACTCCTCTTCCGGTCAGACGTGCCCGCATTCTTCCTGCCATCTGTTTATCAAATACTAGGTACGTTCATCCTTCGGGATACTATACTTCTCCTTAAACCTCAGCTTCTCGTCATACATCAGCTGATCGGCACACTTATATACCATCTCGGCCATCTCATCCTCCGGTTTGCATTCCGCAAGTCCGATCGACGCAGAATATCTGAACCAGGCATCCTTCTTGGTCTGATTATAGTATTTTTCAAAGAGTTCACGCGCCAACTTCACACGCTCTTCTCTCAGGATATAATCCTCACCTGTAAGTATGGCAACGAACTCGTCACCGCCGGTACGAAATACCGGTGAATGCTTGAATATATCACATACCACATGACAGCAGCCCTTCAGATATGCATCTCCCGCACTGTGTCCGTAGGTATCATTTATCATCTTAAGGCCATTGACATCGGCCATGACTATGGCAAATCCACCTGATATCAATCCATGTCATCTTCCTGCTTCGGTCAATATCTGAACAGTATTTGATCGATTGCGCTCTATACATAGCATGATCATATCAAATATTATAATTTGAACGCAGTACCCGTGAACTGCATGACATCCCTTCCGGTATCATCAGTAACGTCAACATTTATGATTGTTGTAGTGCGGCCGCTCTTTTTAGCCTTCGCTCTTGCGATAAGTCTCTCACCCTTAGGTGCATTCAGGTAATTCACAGAAACCTGCTGTGCAACCGACAGCTTGTGAATATTGTTTGAAGTAATGGCCAGCGCAAAATCAGCCAGTGTAAATATAACTCCACCCATAACGCCGCCGTATGCATTCTTATGATCCTCACGAATGGTCATGCTGCATACACAGCCATCCTCATACAGTTCATCAAGCTGCATACCGTTATAGGTTGCGAACCTGTCATTCTTAAAAAACTCTCTTGCTTCCTCTACACTACTGAATGTTGACATTTTAAAACTTCCTCCTGCAACCCTATTTACTCTCAGTTCATCGCATGTATAACGATCATAATTATCTATCATTATTTTTCTGTCACAACCGACGTTACTCATTCTACGTCAGTCCATTATTTTTTCATATATATTCCGGAAACAACCTTCTCACGGATCCTGTCCGGAAGAAGCGATACCGCCTTAACCGCCGCCTTATATTTAAAACCAACAGCTCTTCTTGCAGGTGGATTACTCTGTCCCACAAGATGGCCTACAACCTTCGCAACAGCCTTTGGAGAAACACCGTTTCGCTCATCCTTCTCCATCTGACCGATAGCCTTCTCAGCTGCCTCTTTGTAAACCGAATCCTCAGGAATAATCGTCTTTCTGCTGTCGGTAAAGCCTGTTTTTGTGTCTCCCGGTTCAACAACCGCAACCTTGATTCCGAAAGGCTTAAGCTCCATCCTGAGCGCATCGGCAAGAGCCTCAAGTGCGTATTTGCTTGATGAATAATGACTCTGCATCGGGATTGATATTCTTCCGGCAACCGAACCGATTATCACGATCAGTCCCCTGCCCTGTTTTCTCATAACAGGAATTATCTCATGCAGAACATTCAGAACGCCAAAATAGTTGACCTCCATCTGCTGTCTGGCATAAGACATCGGAAGATCCTCAACCGAACCCGCAACGCCCATTCCGGCTGCGAGAACTGCTATATCTATCTCCTCACAGCTGCCGATAACCTTCTTAACAGCTGCCTCGTCCGTAACATCCATCTTCTTAAATGTAAGGCTTCCTCCACAGGAATGCTTTACAACCTTCTCTTCGCAGCTTCTTGAAACTCCCGTCACACTGAAGCCTTTTTTTACAAAATAATTCGCGCAGGCTTTTCCGATTCCGCTTGTTGCCCCTGTAATAAATACATTTTTCCCGTATTTGTTCTTCACTTTTATTTCCACCCTTTACTATATTAATCATTTTACGATCATGACCGGCCAAATAGATAAACATTTATACATAATCGGACATCTCATTAATCGCATCAGTATCTGTCTGTTACATCATTTTGCGGTAACATCAACTACAACGATCTCGGATATACATCCTGTTTTAAAATCAATCTCCCAGTCAGAGATTCCTGAACATACGATAAAGGTCGTTCCCTTTCTCTTCTCTATTCCGTAGGTTCTGTTATTAGCCCTTATGATATACTGTCCTATAAATTGCAGCGGAATCAGCTGTCCGCCGTGGCTGTGTCCGCTGAGAACAAGATCCGCACCCGCTGCAGCTTCATTGTCGTAGTCCGTCGGCTGATGATCCAGCATAAGGATAAATCTGTCCTTATCCAGACCATCAGTCAGTTCCTGAGCAGTCTTTCTGCCGCCCTTGTCACCGCCTCTTTCATTTTCAGCGCTTGCATCCTTCCTGCCTACAACATAGAAAAGGTCATCCACGAGAATGCTTTCATCCTGAAGGATTACAACATTATTCTTACTAAGCTCATTCTCTATATCTTCGGCAGTGAAATCACGTGAATTAAAATATCCCTTATCATGATTTCCGTAAACAAAATATACTCCATACTTTGTTTTAAGTTCGCCCAGAGCCTCGCAGGACCTGATCAGATCTTTCTTCGTCGAACCGTCGTCAACATAGTCACCTGTGATAACAACTATATCCGGCTCAAGGTCCTGAACTGTTTTCATGTGCTCCGCAAAGCCTTCACCATCGAAGGTCGTTCCCACATGCGAATCAGTGATCTGAACTATACGTAGTTTTTCCGCACCGATCTCTTCTTCTGTATTTACCTTATACTTTGTTATTGAAACATGGTGAGCATTGTACCAGCCTATACCAAGATAGACTGCTGTGATCACGAGCACGGTAAGTCCGAGCCAGTAAGGTTTCATCCGTCCGGATGCTTCGTTTGATTCATCTGCTACTTTTCCATCTATGTCACCGTCTGCCTCATCACTGTCAGTCGTACGCTCCTCTTCATACGGAAGATCTATCTTCAGTCTCTTTCTTTGTTTTCTCTTAATCGATCTGACTACCGCCGCAATACCATCGGCGATCAGCCAGAAGACTGCAAGATGTAATAAAACTATTATCGCATTTACAGTATCAAAGACACCATAAACAACAAGCGGAAGAAGCATCAGCCATGAGAAGAGCTTAAGCAATCCCTTCTTCTCTCCGGCAAGTTTTCTGATAAACAGAAATTTCTTAAATCTGCTGACCAGATAGAACAGACTCGCGACCGCAGCAACAAGCGATAAGCCTAGAATTGCAACCCACATATTACTTTTCTTTATCCTTTCTCTTTTTAACCAATATCCAGACAACAACAAATATGATAGCTGCAAGTATAACTATCCAGATAAATATACATATACCAAGAGGATGCGGACAGAAGCCGCAAAGAGAGCATTTATCCTTCTTTTCCTTTGGTTTCTCAGGTGTTACGGTATCCTCCGTAGTTGCCTGCGTCGCGATAAGCGCACCTGTCGTTTCGGTTGTAACATCTTCTGTTGTATTTTCGGTAACCTGCATCTCAGGAGAACCAAATGATAGTATTTCCGAATACGGAGATTCTATCGTTCCACCCTCGGTCGATGCATTTGCGTATACAACATATTTGGCTCTAAGCTCGATCGGTGTATCCTTAGAAACGGTGCCCTCTGCCTCGGCAAGATTCTGAAGGTCAATTTTAAATTCACCGGATTTAAGCGAAATATCACCCTGAAGCTCCGTCCATTCCGACTTGCCCATAACTCTTGCCTCGGTCTGAAGCCAGATCACACCAATCCTGTTTGCCTTCAGCACAGTTTCAAGCTCCGTGATACTGTCCGTTACATCTATCGTAAATGCGATAACCGGAAATGTGTTGAACTCCTCGTCGGTCATTCTGAGACCACTGATCTTAGGAGCTTCAATTGTCAGATCCTTGACTAAATCCATATCATTTGAAGCTTCCTTGCCGACTGAAGCAATTTCCGACCAGTCGGAAGCTATCTTAACATCCTCACCGTCAGTCGGTCTTACAGTCACCAGATACCTCATACGTGCGTACAGTGTATGCTTGGTCAGATCAACAATAGCTCTCCTTGTGTCGTCAACTGTGATTATCTCATACTGATCCTCCTTAAGGACATCCTTCCAGCCCGGATAATCGTTGCTTCCATTCCATGCCACATCATCCGGATCATCAATATTTCCCTTATATCCGAAAAACTGACCTTCATTCGTTTTAGTGCTGTAATGCAGGAATGATATATACGCCCACTCCCCAAGACGCTGAACATAGTCCTCGTCATATCCATCATTATCCCAGTATTTGTTATAATGCCAGTCGTCCTGACTGTCCAGAGACCAATCAAGCTGAGGAGTTATCCACACGTCATCATAGCCCATGGCATTAAGCTCCTCGACAGCCGCGTCATGTGATTCAGGATCCTCCATCCTCGTCAACCACTCGCTCATGGAATCATTCTGGCTCCATGAAACTGTGCAGCCAAAAAACTCATAGTTGTCCGGTTCATATGAAATATAAACATTCTCCGGTGCCGTCAGTGTAAACGGCAGCTTGTATTCCTTTTCAGCCGACACCTTGTACGAAATGACACTAAACAAGATGATTGAAAATATCAGGCCAAATATAAACCTTCTCCTTGTCACTCCCGAACGCATCTCACTCTTTACCATATCAGCACCTCCCCATCAGCACTATCTCTTTATTACCCCGTAATTACCATCAGCTTCTCCGGAAGGATCTCAAAGCTTACATGCTTTGATTCTCCGCCGTATTCACCGTCAACATGAACTACCATTTCCTTATCGGAAACCAGCTCAACCTTCTTATCATTAAAGAGCATGAAGCTCTTCATCTTCTCATGCTTTGCCATCACAAGTACCGGAAGGATGAAGAATGACTTCCACCTCGGAACATCATAGGCAAGCGTACATGAAAGCTGTCCGTCACTATAGTCAGCCTTCGGAGCCATAGGAACTCCGCCGCCTTCGCACTTCATATTCATTGCTGCGAAAAATATAAGTTTCTTTATTCTCCGCTCAACCCGGTTATTATTTACCGTCTCATTTACGGTTATCAGATCAGCCTGTTTATCGGAAATACCGATCTTAGCCGTAATATCACTGTCTTCAACATCTTCAGTATAGAAAATCTTCACATCATTCTTTTCCATTGTGAAGAGCGAGATAACAGTCATGACAATATATGACAGGCTGCCCATTCCAAAGCGTTTGAGGAAAGCTTTGATCTTCGAGCCATCAAGCTTTTTGCATACAAGTGCGTCAAGTCCTATTCCCGAACTGATGCCGAAACGTCTCTGAAGAGAAGTTACACCTGCTGCTTTACCAAGCATAAGTGCCACATTTTCGTCTCCGTATACAGTGGTAAGTCCTACGTCAACAAGACTGACTCTGCAGGAGAATACCTCTCCTCTGCAACTGCTTATACCATTACCCGCTGCCGCAAAGTCTTCGTCCGATTCATCCTCTGCCATTCGTTTTCTATCATCATTAAGAACCCTGAGTATCCTTCCGACAGCCTTATCTGTTTCCTTAGGAAGTCCCAGCCCCCTTGCAAAATCATTTCCGGAACCGATAGGGATTATTCCTATTCTCGTTCTGGAAAAATCCTTTATTCCGTTAATCACTCCATTGATCGTACCGTCTCCGCCGATAACAGCGATATTTATAATACCATCTACTCTGTCCGTCAGCTTCTCTACAAAGAGCTTCACATCGCCCTTATATCTTGATGCAAAGGTCTTGAAATTCACTCTGTTTTTACGTAGTATCTCTCTCACTCTTGCATAGGTTTTCTTCGCTTTTCCTCCGTCTCCGGTCAGATTTACGATAACATACAGATCACATTTATAGTTTTTCATATTGTGAATAACCCTCCTCGCACCATAATTCATCTGTGACGAATTATGTATGAGCTGCCGCTCATGGTCTCCATAATAAACCACTTTTATTTTACCATAAATAATTGTGAAAATATATAAAAATATGTCCCGCCGAAACAATGTTTTTCAGTCCAGATAAGCCGAGTTTTGTTTGCAATCCCATGACTGCACCAACATCATGTTCCATGATGTTGCCCGGCTGCTATGCAGCCGCGGTCGTGCTTCGCACGACGTGTCCTGTGCCATATCACTGCGTGATATGCAAGACTTGCGTAGCAAGTCTTGGTTCTGCTTTGCAGAACGCATCTGTCCTGCGGACAGACT
>CAMNMC010000096.1 GCA_946544235.1 uncultured Lachnospiraceae bacterium
GCTTATCTCTTCAGTCTCTTGTTTTTTGTCTGCATCAGCGACAGCTTTTATAGATTATCACCTGATCAAGTATTTGTCAACAGCTTTTTTCAAATTTTTTTTATTTTTTTTGAAACCCTTGATTTTGCTTGATTTTCCGTGGTTTTTCAGTTGAAAATCCGGAGCTCTAAAGCCCCGGATTCAAAAAATCTCAAAAAATATTTTTTTGATCAAGAATCGATCATGACAAAAATCACTTCAGTCTCTTTGCCAGAATATTGGTATTGTTCAGAAGCTGAAGTAGAGGATTTGCATTTACCATATCATTGTAGCTTCCGCTCATAACCATCGATGCAACGATAAGGATCAGCCATGCGGCAGCAATACCCATTGCAAGTCCGGCAGCTCCTCCCCCAACCTTGTCGGCCATATTTATGATGGTCAGGCTTCTTACTGCAGCTGAAGCAAACCATATGATAACAAATAGAAGTATCCTGAAGATAATGTAGAGAGCGATAACAACAAGCACCTTTACAGCTATTCTCGACAGATATCTTGCAATATACTGGAAGAAGTTATCGGCTCCTACCTCAGCGTAGGTTTCCTTGTTATTGTTATTTACTATAGCCTTATTGATAAACTTCGGCAGATTGATCTTATCCAGAATATCCAGCTGGCTTGCCTTATTAAATGTCTCGCTCATAATATGCTCAGCGATCAGTTTATGCTTCTGGACATCAGTTTCAGCCGAATCAAGGTAAGGAATTGCCGAAAGATCTATTCCGAGCGAATCTACAAGCTTGTCCGCATTATCCTCTATACGCGTCTGTATAAGGTCATAGGTTTTATCATACAGCTTATCATCCAGGTTTGTATGTTCAATAATATAATCGCTGACCATAGGTGCAAATACATACACAAGCGCAATGGCAACAACTATCGAAACAAGACTGAGCGCAGTTCTCACCAATCCTCTGTAAGCGCCCAGGATTCCAAATGCCAGAATGACAAATATGATTATTATAGTTAATAAATTCATATATCGACCTCCCTTTTTTACTTCTTCTTTTTCTCGTCCTTGGCCGTAAGCTTTATGGTCTCGGTACGATTATCAAAGGTTACGATATACTGGCGGGTACCTGAAGTCGCTATCATATTTTTTATGGTAGAATCAAATACGTAGCGGAATCTTGTCCTGCCGCTCTTTGTTACGATAAGACAGTCCTGTCCTCCCGTAACTATGATCTCATCATCGGATGCATTTATTTTATCATATTCAAAATCAATATCATAGGTAAACTCCAGGTCTCCGGAGAGGTCATATACCTTCATTAGGTAACCCGTACCCTCCTCAGCCTTCTGAACAGTTCCTATGAAGCTGCTGCTGTAGAATATGCTCTGGATCTCGCCGTCCAGTTCTATAAACGCCTTAAGAGACGGCTTTTCCTTCATCTTATAAATATAGATATGCTGATCCGAAAATGCAGCTATGGTATTATTTGTCACAAATTCAACCTTAGGGATCAGTTCATCCTTAAACTTGAATCCGCCAACCATACGGTCCGCATTAAGGTTCTGTCCTACCTCACCGAAATTATATGCGGTAAGACTTATATTTGTAGTAAGGCCATCGACAAGGAAATAGCTTGTAAAAAGCTTCTCACCGTTATCAGATACCGTGATATCTACAGGATAACCGCTTTTATCAAGCGATGTCTGTATCTCGTAAATTATTGAGCCTGTGTTACTGTACATATTGATATAGTTGGTCTTATCACTTTCAAGAACCACCACATATGCACCATGCTCAGAAATATCAATATCACAGATTGAGTAAGGCATCGTATTTTCACTGACCTGTCCGTCCGTATTAAATACAACCACCTTATTTCCGCCCTTATCCGCAACAACCGCATAGTTTCCGTTAGATGCTGCAATAGGAGCCTTAATATCCGTTCCGGCAGTCCATACAATATCTCCGTTGGAATTAATATATGAAACACCCTCCGGAGTATACTTCAAAAGATTGGTTCCGAACTCTATATATGAAGCATTTGTCTCATATGATGTTTCCGAGGACTTAACAACAGTATAGCCCTTGTACTGCCTGATACTGTTGTAATAAGTAATACCGGCTGCGGCAAGTACAGCGATCACGATAACAGAGATGATGACAACCTTCCTTATCACACTTCTTCTTCGTCTCGCAAGATTTGCACGTCCGGCCTCTTCACTTCCCCTGACATGAACTACTCTGCCTCTGTCGGAAGTATTTCGAGCCTTTTTACGTTTTTTATCAATATTCCTTACATCATTCCCGGAGCCATCATCACGTCGGATACCGCTTCTCAAATTCTCCGTGTCACGTCTTCCGGTGCTCCTCAGATTCTCCGTATCACGTCGTCCGGCACTCCTCAGGTTCTCTGTTCCGCGACGATCGACACTTCTCAGGTTCTCCGTTCCACGTTTTTCAGTTTTACCACTGCGATTCTTTTTCATAGTAAGCCATACCTACTTATTGTTTTTCTGTTTGCTTTTTATTCCTGATCATTTCTTTTCTGATGGCATTACGATATTTTCTGCCCTCTATTATCGTCTCATAATATCTGACTTTAGTCCTCACATAAATATTAAAATACAGGACTATAAAGAGCACTATCCATACCGCCGCGATAACAATGATGAAAAGAACCTTCTTATCATAATGAAAACTTGAAAAAGCGGTATGCCACAAAAAAAGCAGGACCAGTGCCGGAACAGCTATGGCAAAAAGTGCAATATAGAGAAGCTTATTCAGATGCTCTCTGATGCCCTTTGGCATGAACATCGTATAATAAAACCTGCTGCTGCACCACGAAGGAACTCCGTTATCTTTGAACATCCTTTTCAGTTCCTTCTCGGATATATTATATTTTTCTCTATTATCCCTGAGTTTCCCCATATTATCACTTTTTTACAGAGCTTTATTTACGGCGCTGATAAGCGCATAAACCGACGCATCTATTATATCATCTTTTATGCCTGCACCCCAAATGATTTTTTCTATGCCTTCAACCTTTATTCCGACATAAGCGCAGGCCTTGCTGTTTGAACCAACAGAAAGTGCATGCTCCTCGTAATCTGCTATATCAAATGCAACATCAAAGTGCTTCATGATAGCATTTCTTACTGCATCAAGTCTTCCGTTGCCCTGACCATGGTAAACCTTGGTAGCGCCTCCATCGCCCTTATTTGCAGCAAATATGGTAAGCTCACACTTGATACCATCAATCTGCTGGAAATGACATTCGATAAACCTGATAGGAGCCTCAATATTTACATACTGAGATAAAAATACATCATAAACCTCTTCCGGCTTAAGTTCCTTATGTGATCTGTCAGATACACCCTTAACTGCATAACCGACATCTTCCTTCATCTTCTTAGGAAGATCATAGCCGTATTTTGTCTCAAGTATAAAGCCGATACCGCCCTTGCCGGACTGGCTGTTGATACGGATAACATCACCATCGTAGGTTCTTCCGATATCTTCAGGATTAAGCGGAAGGTAAGGAACTGTCCACATCTGCTCAGGATCATTTTCCCTGAACTTCATACCCTTTGCGATAGCATCCTGATGTGAGCCTGAAAATGCAGCAAATACAAGCTTGCCGCAGTATGGCTCTCTCGGATAGATTTCCATACCGGTAAGTCTCTCATAGACCTCCTGAATACGAGGCATATCCGTGAAATCAAGACATGGATCAACGCCATGTGTAAACATATTCATTGCAAGAGTGATAACATCAACGTTTCCTGTTCTCTCGCCGTTACCGAAAAGTGTTCCCTCGATACGGTCTGCACCTGCAAGAAGTCCAAGCTCGGCATCCGCTACGCCACAGCCTCTGTCATTATGAGGGTGAAGTGAAAGAACTACATTTTCTCTGTTAACCATATTTGTACTCATGTATTCGATCTGACTTGCATATACATGAGGAAGCGACATCTCAACTGTTGCAGGAAGATTGATGATAACCTTTCTGTCAGGTGTAGGCTGCCAAACGTTAATTACAGCATTACATACCTCAAGCGCATATTCCGGCTCGGTTCCCGTAAAGCTCTCCGGAGAATACTCAAATCTGTAAGGAGCTCCATCCTCATCGGCAAGCTTCTTAAGAAGCTCGGCACCGTCTACAGCTATCTTAAGGATCTCCTCCTTAGACATCTTAAATACCTGTGTACGCTGAGCAACCGAGGTTGAATTGTAGAGATGAACGATAACATTCTTAGGATTTGCGCCTCTTACAGCATCAAAGGTCTTCTTGATAATATGCTCTCTTGCCTGGGTAAGAACCTGAATCGTAACATCATCAGGGATAAGATCATCCTCGATAAGTCTGCGGCAGAATTCATACTCTGTATCACTTGCGGCAGGGAAACCGATTTCGATCTCCTTAAAGCCGACTCTGATGAGCTCCTTGTAGAATTCAAGCTTCTCCTCAAGATTCATAGGTGTGACGAGTGCCTGATTTCCGTCACGGAGATCAACGCTGCACCATATCGGTGCCTTGTCGATGTATTCCTTATTTACCCAGTTAGTTGACTGAACAGGTGGCATGTAATAGCCCCTTCTGTAATGATTGTAATTCTTCATCTTTTTTCCTCCTGATTCGATTATTTCTTTGGCACTCCAACCATTCATAAGCCACTTCGTGGCTTATTATTCTCGTCTTCCGACTCGGTCTGCGCAAAGAGGTGCCCACCGGGCACCAGCGCCATATCGCACACTCGTTATATACATGTGCCTACAGCACATGTACCATGAACAGTCTCATCAGTCTGTACGTGCAAGCCCGCAGACTGCCGATACTGTTCATAGCACATGCTTTGCATGTGCATAACTCGTTCAGTACGAAAAAAGCGCCTCCAGAAAATCTAGAGACGCTGTCAAACGCGGTACCACTCTACTTCGTATATATGAAAATATATACGCACTCAAAACGGATACGGATGTAAATCTTATATCCTCCTTCTTTAACGGTAAGGCTCCGGCTCGGACTACCTGCAGACATCTCTGAAACCGATACATATTCTGCCCTTCATCCGGCTGCTCCGAGGCGAGTTCAGAATACTCCGTCCACTGCCTCGCACCAACCGGCAGCTCTCTGAAGAACCTTGCGTTCCTACTACTCCTCTTCATAGCATTTAACTTTATGTAGCCAATCTAACACATGTATGCTTGATTGTCAAATTATTCTTTAATGCTTAAGCTGAGTTTTTACTTCAGCCTTCTTATTGTTCTTTGGTTCATTCTTTGCCACGTTTGCATTCTTCTGAACGTTGTACTGCTGCTTCTGGGCATTCTGCTTGAATAACGTCATTTTCTCCTGCTCAGCTTCATTGCCAAACGAAAACAGAGTTCCCAAATGCTTATCAAATGCTGCATACGCAGGAGAGTCATGAAACATCCGGTCCGGATTAGCTTTATTGAACGCTTCTATTTCCTCATCCAACAACATTGCATATAAATACGGATTCTTAGTCCTCTCATATAAAGCAAAGTAACAAGCCATGCACTCACAAAATATGAGGTGCTGCTGGGGATGCTTGCATGCACAGCAGTATCTCGTGTTTTGTGAGTATATAGCGCCTACGGCGCTGGTTCTTGAGACACGCAGTGGATCAAGAACTCAGCATGGCTTGTTACTGTTCAGATAAAGGCTTGCCTACGGCGCTGGTTCTTGAGACACGCAGTGGATCAAGAACACAGCATGGCTTGTTATTGCATTAACTTCTATAATTATGCTAAACTACCCTTATCTAAATCCATCAAAGGAGGATCAACCGATGCCACCGATCACAAACGACTGGGCCGATAAACTTAAGGATGAATATAAAAAAGATTATTATAAAAAGCTTTTCGAATTTGTAGGCGCCGAGTACGGCAGCCATACGATCTATCCTCCGGGAGATGATATATTCAATGCATTTCATCTCACACCACTCAAGGATGTTAAGGTCGTTATAATAGGTCAGGATCCTTATCACGAACCGGGTCAGGCTCACGGACTCTCATTCTCGGTCAAACCGGGCATAGATACACCGCCTTCACTTGTAAATATTTATAAAGAGCTTCAGTCCGACCTCGGATGTTACATACCTAACAACGGATACCTTGTTAAATGGGCCGAACAGGGTGTACTCCTTCTGAATGCAGTACTCACAGTTCGCGCACACGCAGCCGCATCCCACCAGAATAAAGGCTGGGAGAACTTTACCGATGCAGTTATACGTATCGTTAACGAAGTGGATCGACCGATAGTCTTTCTTCTATGGGGCAACTTTGCGCGTAGCAAGAAAGCCATGCTTACAAATCCAAACCACCTTGTACTTGAAGCACCTCACCCGAGTCCGCTCTCTGCCCACAGAGGCTTCTTCGGATGCAGACACTTCAGTAAAGCCAATGAGTTTTTAACAGTTCACGGTGTACAGCCTATCGACTGGCAGATTGAAAATATCTGACACCAGCTCCTCAGCCATCTAATTAATGACTATATAAACGATCACCCCGGCAGTCTGAATAACAGGTTACCGGGGTGTGTTGTTTCACGTATTTATTGTCTTATTCGTTGCAGTTTTTATTTGTTATTTTCTTCCTTTTTTTGTTCTGTTCCAAATCAGTATAACAAGAGCAGCCGCCGACAGGATCATCACCGCCATCGGCAAGGCTGTATTTGTATTATCTCCTGTTTTCACCGTTGTATCAGGATGTTCTGATACGCGGAAGGTCTGATCTGTATTTCCGATATCCTTATGTTCTGCAACGAGATACTGCTTCATATCATTATTGTTCTCATCTTGAACAAGCCATATATACTCAAAGATAACAACATCATGTCCCGCAATATCTGTAGCATCAAATTCAAAAGGCACTTCCAATGTTCCATCCTTACTTTCCGGCACCAGTGAAATACGCGTAACAACCGGGAGTTCTTCATTCCTAACTTCCTTTCCTGTTGTTTTATCTATCAGAACCCCTTCAACAAGATACCGCTTTTCCGGTGAAAGGTCATGGTATACCATCTCATCAACAACCTTAACCTTATTTACAGGCTGAGCTTCACGATAAGGTTCCTTAACCTGAGTATGTACCGCCGGATAATAAACAGTCTGACCTTCATCCGTAATATCCGAATGCGTTCCGACTCTCACACCTTCATGATACAGATCTTCAAATACAACAATCGCAGCACCATCAAGTACAGAACTATCAAACATGAATTTGAGTTCAACACTGCCATCCGCTTCTTCTGCTGTAAATGTCTTCTCAGCTATAACTTCCTTACCATTAACGAGGAGGTTCTTTCCTGTTTCCTGTACCATCAGGACGCCCTTAACAGTGTATTCCTTGCCCGGTATTAGATTCCAGTATGAAACTGTGTCAATAATAGTTGTCTCGGTACGTGCTTCACCGATATTATCCTTTGTTGTTGCATCCTCTGCCTTGGTCTTAACCTTCGGATAGTGAACCGACTGCTCTTCATCATCGATATCCGTATGTGTACCGACACGTATGCCTTTGTAGAATATGTCCTCAAAGACTACAACTGTCTGACCTTCAAGAAAAGTCGAATCAAAGGTGAATAACATGTCGATTGTTCCGTTCGGCTTCTCAGGTGTAAATGTTACTTCCGAGCTGATAGTCTTGCCATTTGCATCCTTAAGAGGCTTGCCTGTCTCTTTGACATACAGGATACCCTTTATAGTGTACTCTCTTGTCTTTCCGTCTTCGTCCTTACCCACGAGGAGGTTCTTATACTCTACAGTATCAATAATAGTTACTTCTTCACCAACTTTACCTGTATGATCCTTTGTTTCTGAATCTACAGCGGTTGTCTTAACTCTCGGGTGGTGCTCGGACTGCGATTCATCAGATATATCGATATGACCTGCCACACGCTTATCGTTGTGGTAGAGGTCTTCAAATACTATTATCGTCTCGCCTGCTGCAAGTGTTGAGTTGAATGTAAATTCGAGTTCTATAGTTCCATCCGTTTCTTCTGCCACAAAAGTTTTTTCTGCTGTTACCGGCTTTCCGTCAACCAGATACTCTTCCTCTGTACCCTGAAGCATGAGCTTACCTTTAACAGTATATTTCTGTCCGATCTCGAGGTTCCAGTACGAAACAGTATCGATTATAGTTGTCTCTTCACCTGCCTCACCAATATTATCCTTTGTTTCAGAGTCTTCTGCTTTAGTTCTGACCTTCGGAAATCTTACGGTTTGTGATTCATCTTCAATATCCCTATGAGTCCCCACATGGAAAGCTCCCCAGTAAATATCCTCAAAGGCAACAACTGTTTTTCCTTCAAGAGCCGATGCATCAAAGGTGAATTCAAGTTCAACAAAACCATCAGTCATTTCAGCAGTGAATGTAATCTTCGAAGTCACTTCCTTGTTGTCAATCATAAGAGGCTTTCCGGTTTCCTTAACAATCATCACGCCCTTAACAGTGTACTCCTCGCCAATGATGAGATTGGTGTACTCAACCTTGTCTATGATTTTTGCTTTTTCTGAAACAGTACCAACGTGATCCTCTGTCTCGGAATCCGTTGCAGTTGTATGTAACCTGACTACGTATGTAGTCTGATCCTTATCCTCGATGTCGTTATGTACTGCTATATCAAGTCCCTTATCATTAGAAAGGGTCTCAAAGCATGCGATCTCAACTTCCGGCATAATGCCACCCTCAAATGTAATTGGTACAACAACCTCTCCGTCAGCTTCTTCCGGCGTAAAGGATATCTCTGCTGTTATAGGATTGCCTTCCTTGTCAAGAAGAGCGTCACCGTCCTTGTGTGTACCGGACTCATCATTCTTAACTACGAGTGTAGCTGAAAGTGTATATTCCTTACCAGGAACAAGATTCTTATATGTTACTGTGTCGTTAATAGTTACCGATCCGTCTATCGGAACCATCTTTGAATTGGTTTCTTCAACCTCTGCGTTTGTATGGATCTTCGGGAAGCGAACCGTCTGGTCATTATCATCTATGTCCTTATGTTCTGAAACGAGAATTTTCGTATCATCACCAACATCCTCTTGTCCTGCCTCTTCTGCTTCCTCATCTGCACGTACAAGATAAAGCTCTTCATAAGCCACCAGAATCTTTCCATCCATACCTGTTCCATTGAATGCAGGGAACTCTACTTCAGTGTATCCGTCAACCAAATAATCAGCATGATCTGCTGACATATCAAGCTCTGTACCATCTGCACAGATATATTTAGCTGAGTTATGAGTGTCTATATCATCAACCGGTTCTGCTGTTGGTGTATCAAACTCATAAGTTACTTCGACTGTTTTTCCAGCCGCATCAATGAAAAGCTCTCCGGTTTCCTTATCCATAAGGATACCCTTAATTATGTAGTGTCTGTTAGCAAGAAGGTTATGATATTTGATGCGGTCAACTACTACTACATTCTCTGCTGCCATGATCTCTTTTGAAGACTCATCTACAGTTGTTACTCTGGTTATATCTTCTTTATCAAAGTTCTCGGCCCATTCTTCCGTTCCGCCTCTGTAGAGGGTTGTATGAATGTTCGGGAAGTGAACCGTCTGATCTTCGTCATTTAAGTCAGCATGAACAGCCAGAACCTTCTCGCCGTAATACAGTGTCTCAAATGCGACTACGCTTTCACCTGCAAGGAGTGATGCATCAACCGTGAATTTAAGGTCAATGTACCCATCCTTTGTTGCAGCTGTAAATGTCTGTGATGCTGTCACAGGCTGTCCTTCCTCGTCAAGAAGGATATCATCCATCCATTCTTCCGAAACATCCTGTTCTCCTGAATCATCCTGCTCTCCAACACTGCTCCGACCACCGGTCATATGCATCTTTATTTCATTACCATCAGCATCCTTCCATGTATAACCGGTAACATGCAGTACACCCTTTACTGTATATTTCTCACCAACAGTAAGGCCCGTATAGTTTACACGATCTGTTATAGTTACCGAGCCTTCCGGCTTGGAAATATGATCCATCGAAATACCATCTTTAGCATTTGTATGAATATCAACCGGTCTTACTGTCTGTCCTTCCGATTCGATATCCTCGTGAAGGACAGGGAATATCTTCTCGTCAGTTCCGGCATATTCCGGATACTGCTCTGCCTCAGTATCATCCGAAGGCACCGATTTATAATAAAGCTTCTGGAATACAACAAAGCTGCAGCCTTCGTAACCTGCCGGATCAACATCCGGGAACTCCATTACATATTCGCCATCAATCTCGAACTCAGACTTAGTCCATGTAGCCGGAGTATTGATTGCTGAACTTGTGATCTTATAAGGTGCTCCATCCTTCTGATATGCTTCGTAAGTACCATCCGGATGTCTAACCATAAGAGTACCAACAAGATAGTACTTACTGTTGGCTCTCAGGTGATAATACTTAATGGTATCAATGATCGTTGATTTTTCACCCTGCACAAGTGACTTGCTCTGCGTAGCCTTATCCATCGCTGTCGTAGTGATGTAAGGCATCTCGATGTTATAGAGCCTGTTATCGATTGCTGCTATTATATGCTCCGTGCTATCCCTTGTTACTTCAAAGCTTTCCGGTGCAAGAAGCTGATATCCTGCGTTTGCCGCACTACGTTTCTCGGTAATGGTATAATGCCCGATTGGAAGAGCGCCATAGCCCTCCGCAAAAGGATATTCTTCATTTTCGTTATTCGTCTTTCTGAACCAGGCATCCGGATTGTTCACCGTCGTTGCATTGCCAAAAGCATCGGTTACAATTGTCCGTTCCTCACCTGTATCTGTATTTTTTATAACAAACTCAACTTTATCAAGAGGGCTTCCGTCCGAATATCTCAGCTTTGTAAGCCGCACATCTCCACGGATCGGAGCATCCTCAACCTTCAGTATATAATCCACTTCTTCGTCGGTAATACAGATACCATGCTTCGCCCCGGTACTCTGAACAAGCTCTGTGAGAGTCGATGCATTATTCGGATAATATGTCTTCGGCTTCCATTCAGCCTGATCATTACCGAAGGATCCATAAGTCACAAATACAGTATTTCCGGTAACATCCGTCCTGGCTCCGCTTTTTTCATCAACTATATACTGCGCCGAATCAGCCAGCAGATAATCTTCCGGAGCTTTCGTCTCCTTTATGACGATAAATCCCAGCGGAAAATCCTTTCCGCCATTATCTATATCCACCTTGAAGGATCCGTCAGCACTTTCTGTAACACTAGCCTCTGAAGAGTACTCAGGCACAGAAGTATAGTGTGTAGAAAGATAACCTGCCACATCTCCTCCGGCCTCAGCCAGTACCGTCTCAATATCAACCGCATAATATTCCACACTGAACCTTGCGCCCTCAAGAGTCTTTCCTTCCGGAAGGCAGCTGTTCCCGCTGATCATATCCGTTTTAACAAGCTCTATATCAAACGCAACTCTGACCGGATCATCTGTCATATCGGCTCTGGCAGGATTATTCTTAACATTTGCTCCTGTCACAGTAACCCGCTCAACCTTAGTCGACCTCATGTAATTTTTCCCGGCCTTTGTTTCGATGATATAAAAATCTGTTTTAACAAATACACCCGTATCGGGATTTCTATTCATCCACTGCGATACATCCAGCCTGTCGTAAGTATCAGTTCCGACCTTAACCGTACTCGCACCATTTGCCTTTACGATAAATACAGCCAGAGCCGTTCCGTAGTTACCGTTTGCAAGAGCGGTTTCAGCCTCATCCTTCGATCTGTACAATCTGTACTCCGCACCCTTAAGACTGTAGTTCGGATTATTATCACTATATGCTGCATCTGATGACCTCTTCGTAAGATACAGATAAGTTCTCCGCGGATTAGTCCACTGAATATGATCCGCGTCTGTCAAAACACCAGTTTTAACCGTAAGAATCTTCCTGTCTGCACCGTTATAATGCTCAGCATCCACTGATGTTTCGACCGCATAGAAAAATCTGTATTTACCATCTATATTTTTAGAAGTTGAATTGTAAATATCTGTCACTTCAAATGAAGCTTTGCCGGTAGCTGCCGAGGTTGTGATGGTTCCGACCTTCTCATCTCCATCAGTTGCACTGCGTGTATTGGTTCCGTAAATATCAAAGGTCGCGGCAACATTTGTGCCCGCATCATCCTTTTTAAATATTCCCACGTATGCACGCGGATTGTCGGCAGCTGTCACACCTGCAGGTGTAAAGGTATATTCAGTCGGATATTTAGCTGCATCTGCTCCCGGTTTTGTACTGTTCGCTTTATTCACCGTAATGTAATACTTTGTGTTATCAAGAGAATAATTATCATTGGTAACCGTCTCCACCCAGTAATAATTATTAGAACCGCTGCCCTCGCCGTAAGAAAGACCGCCGATGCAGATATTTCCACCCTGATTCTCTGTCCAGCACTTCGAATCAGTAAGAGTAACACTGTCAATCTTTCCCGCAGAATTAAGAGTTACTGTCGCAACAAGTGTATTTACGGATGTTCCGGCACTGCTTCTGCACCTTCGCAATTCGTATTTGATCCCGGCCATGCTGAGCTCATCTCCAGTTGATTCCTTATGCATGGTTGCAAAACCATATGAAGTATTCGTGTAGGTGTAATCTGCCGCATGACTCTTTGCGTCAGCAAGTGACGTGTAAACTGCCGGCTTTTTACTTACACTATCATGAACAAATCTCTGCTTGTTCCATTTTTCAGTCCAGTTTTCTTTGACACTGACCGTCGGGGCCGAAGAGTATCTGCCCAGATAATAGCTGCCTACGCCGTTCGTTCCGTTTTTATAAGCTGTTCCGTTATAATCCTTACCGGTTATCACAGCCTTTTCATACCTGGTGCCATTAACCGTAATATCAAAGGTCACCCCGTTCATCGGATTATTATTGCCATCCACCTTCTTTACAGCCACATAATAATCAACATACGCAGTATCCGTTGACTGAACGGTAGCATCGGCCGCCTCCGTTGAGACAGTACTGCTTATGGTTCTGGTTCCCGCACCTTTTTTAAGAACCACGGTATAAGTATTTGTATCAACAGACCATTCTCCATTTACCGGTTTAGCCGTTGGAACAGTCTTCTCCTTTATCTTATAGGTTCCGTACGGAAGAGACTTGTAAGACGAATATCCGTCCGCTGCTATGGTAAATGTTCCGCTGTAGCCGCTGAGCACACCCGTACCCTTGATCTCATAAACCGCTCCCGCAGGAGAAATACCGGACGCTACCGAGCCTGTAAGAAGCTTACGCACTCTTATCCTTCCCTTCTCCGGAATCTCTGTCACTCCTGTATCCACCGGTTTATCTACATTTGAATCCGTCGCCGTAAACTCATATTTTTTATCATCTACCGTATAACCGCTTGAATCAGGAACAGATATCTCCTTCCAATAATATTTATTGTTATAAACCAGTCCGCCAATACTGTGCTTTCCGCCAACCGTTTTTCTGTAATACTGATTCAGCTCACCGTTCTTTGTCGTTGTATCAACGATCCTTATATCCGAAAGGTTCTTTATCACACCCTTGGTCACACCATTTTCGGTAACCTCTGTAAGCGTAACCGTCGCTATCTGTTTATTGTCACCTGACTTATACAGTCCGTATTTGATCCCTGTAAGGGAATAATTACTGTTTCCGTCAGTACACTCCGTATCGGATGAGGTTTTATGCATGGTAGCGTAGGCATAAGCCAAGTTCTTATATTCAAATTCAGCCGCATGGCTCTTAGCACCGCTGAGGGAGGTATATATCGAAAGGGTTCCGTCACTTGTCGATATGCTCTTCGTGTTGTGAACATAGCTTTCATCCGCCCAGTTTTCAACGATCTTAACTGTCGGTGCCGTATCAAACTTTCCGAGATAATATATTCCCACGCCTGTTCCGCCGAGACTGCTGCTCGCATATTTACCTGCAGAATTATACAATCTTCCGGTCACAAGCTGTCTTGCCTGTTTAGTCCCATTAATATATACATCAAAGGTAATTCCATCCATAGGTTCATTTGTACCATCAACCTTTTTTACTGCCGCATAATATGACTTTACATCCCTGACAGCCTCATCTGTTGACAGAACAGTGGCATCATCTGCCACAACCCTTACCGAACTGCCGACATCCTTTTTCCCGGCACCTTTTCTGAGAGTAACCTCATATACAGTATTATCCATGGTCCATGACCCATTTTCCGGTTCACTCTCCGGTTCTTCGATCTCCTGTATTCTGTATGTGCCATAAACAAGATTCTTATATTCCGAATATCCATTCTCACCTATCGTAAAAGTACTGCTCCAGTCAAAGGTGGTACTTTCGATCAAATATTTTGCGCCCTTAGGAGAAGCACCTTCAGCCGCATTTCCGGTTATATTTTTATGCACTCTTATCCTGCCCATTTCCATATAATCGGTATCTGTATAAATATAGAAATCCTTCACATGGCTTTCCGACAGAGTGATCTTATGTGCGGACATATTAAGCTTATAGCCCGAATCCGCTGCCGATATTTCCTTCCACCAGTAATCACCATACATAAGGCCTCCGATACCATGAATACCGTCTATAGTCACTCTGTATGGCTTCGAACCGTTAGTGGCAGCTGTTTTGTTGATCGTTATATCTGACGGTTTCGCGATGATACCTTTTGTTCTGTCAGGAACAGACGTCAGTCTGACCGTTGCGATAAGCTCGGAACACGCGCTGTCTCCATACAGACCATAGGTTATTCCATCAAAGGTATATTCAGTATTATCCTTAGAATAAAGAACTGTATCAGCCTGTTTCTGCATGGATGCATACGCATAATGCCAGTTTGTATATGTAAATGAGGCTGCATGTCCTATCGCATCCTCTTCAGTGTTATAGGCTGCAAGAGTCTTCGTTCTGCCTTCAAGACTTTTCTCGGCATACTCCTTTGAATAAACATCCTCCGTTTTCCTTACCTGCGTAGGACTTTTCTTCTGAGTCACAAGCTCTGCCTTGCCGCCTTCCCAGTCACTCCCGGCATCTGTACGTCCATGCCAGTTTTCTGTAACGGTTATATCCGTCGGCGCCTTCACAAATTTACCAAGATAAAATACACCTATACCTTCGTTATCCGTACTGCGGTAGCTCTTTCTGTATGTATCCCTGGTATCGATCCGGAAACCGGTCCAGATACCGCTGTATTTGTTATCAAAATAACCTCCCGGGATATTGACCGTTGTGCCGCTGTCATTATCCTTATAGGACACATTAAAGCTCACGCCGTTCAGCGCATACCCTCGACCGTCCACCTTCTTTATCGCAATATAATAATCCTTCTTCTCGGTCACCTTCCAGGCCAGAAAGTCCTGAAAATACGTCGACGAATGATAAGTCATGCCCGTTGGATCATAGCCCAGATAGAAGAGTTCAAATTCTATGCTGTCCGGTATATTTACTGCCTTGTATTTTGCAATAAACTGATTATATGTCCCGCTGAAGCCAGTCACATTTATCATTGTGGATCCCTTCGAGCCGGCTGTGCTGTTTCCATCACTGAGATTGATTCCTGAAATATCCGAACCATATCGATACGCATAATAACAGAGCAGATAATGTGCATCATTATAGTTCAGCATCGTTATCGCATAATAAGCAAGTCTTCTGAAGGTTGTATCAGATATAGCCTTCTTATTAACCTCAAACTGATAGCCGGTATTACCCGGAGAACGTGCATCTCTGATACATATAACATTCGTCTGCTTTGATGAGCCGTTTACGTAGAGGCTGGTATTAATCCCGCCGCTTATATAATTACCATTCTTATCGTAGTATCTGAAATAAGTAACCTCTCCGTCACCGGGTCTGCCGGAGTTTTCAACATATTCCTTTGTGCCAGAAGCCCCGCCATTATAGTTGTCCGGATTAGGATCATTTGCCACATGAAATTCACCGTTCTCATATACGATCATATCCGCCTGATCGTCAGTGGTCTGTTCAGCAGGAATAAATACAACCGCCTCGGATCTTCCGTCATTACTTGCAATGATCCCGCACATCCTAGCAGCCGCCTCCGAGGTTGATCCGGAAACAACGAAGTAATCGACAGTTTCACCATAATTTGACGAAGGAATTCTCGTTCCGTTATCATCGCAGGAACCGACAATCACTGCCGATTCTATATTTCCCGGAATGAAATACTTAACGTTCTTTCCGTTATTTCCCGCTGCACCGACAACGATGATCCCCTGCTCCACCGCTTCATTAATGGTTTTCTCGATCACTTCACTTCCGGAAACACTGTAAGCCGAAATAGACAGCTCAATAATATCCACGCCGCTCTCTATAGCATACTGAAGCGCAGCATAAACATCAGAGACCCTGCTTTTTCCGTCTGCACCGAGTGCCTTTACAGAAAGGATGCGCGCCTCCGGATATTCAGCCTTTATGAACTCGTACATTTTGGTACCGTGTCCGTTATCATCCTCGGCACTTTCACCTATGACCGATACTCTGCCGACAAGATCATCCGCATTTATTCCGGTATCGATCACTGCTATAGTCTTAGCCGGAACAGGATCTATATCCATCTCGTTCAGCTTCGACAGAGCATCACCATTCTCTTCATCCGAACCATCTGACTGCCTCTCAACTGTATCATCACGGACTGCGTCTGCCGATTGCTCAGTCGTATCATCACCGGCCGCATCCGTCTGTTTGTCACTAACTCCCTCAATTGCCGTTTCGACCGGTTTGTCATCAGCTTCATCAATTGACGCTTCTGCCGGTTTGTCATCATCACCCTCACCTGTTCCTGCAGCATCACCCCCGGTTTCCTCTGCCGGTTTGTCATCCTGCACGGAGAAGCAGACATTCACATCAACAAAATCAGCCTTATCCTGATAATATATATAAGCCTCTCTTGTCCTCTCTTCATTCTTGTAGCTTGTCAGATAGATTCCGTTATATTCGGAAACCACCTCCGTATCAGCCGTAAATATCGCTGCGTCTTCTGCCGCGACAAGCAGCTCGCATGACGAAAAATCTATACCTGACATATCAATATCGGAAGCAGTGTCCATCACGTCGGAATTATCATCTGCACCTGAAGTGCCTCCCACGCCAAAAACATCATCCGTACCGAATCCATCATATTCGTCGCAGCCATCATCGATCACGGTTTTTCTGTCATAAACCGCACTATATTTATTTAAAACTCTTTCGGGGATATATACACTCGAACTGCTCATTGCCGCCGCCAGAACAAGCGCAATGATGCTTTTAAATCTGACCATACTAATTCTCCTTCCATATCTGATGATCCGGAAAGAAAAATATCAGAACTGTATGTAGATTTTTTGAGCAAAAATATCTTGTGTGGAATCAGTATAAATACACCTCAGCTTATTTTCAAGCTATTTTTTCGAGATGCTTCAAATTCAAGCAAATGTCTTGAATCTGTTGCGCGCGACGCCCTTTTTTTATGAAAAAAACCGCAGAACGTTCTGCCGGTTAAACGTTTCTCCGTCAGAGCATTCTGCGCCATAAATCTGTAGTATATTAATTTAAATCCTCAAGCAGAAGCTTCAGCTCCTTAATCTGATCCCTGTAGTCCGCTGCCCTCTCAAATTCGAGCTCGACTGCGGCCTTGTTCATCTTCTTGGTGAGCTTCTCTATTTCCTTACGAAGATCCTTCTTACTCATCTTGTCAACAGAGCTCTTCTCAGCACCTCTGCCGGATGACCTGCTGTCCGGAGCCTCGGTCGAGATAAGATCCCTTACCGCCTTTCTGATGGTCTCAGGCGTTATACCGTTCTCCTCGTTATATTTCTGCTGAATCGCTCTCCTTCGGTTCGTCTCATCGATTGCATGCTTCATGGAATCCGTCATAACATCCGCATACATGATAACGTGACCATCCACATTTCTGGCTGCACGGCCGATGGTCTGAATGAGCGAGGTCTCGGAACGAAGGAAGCCCTCCTTATCCGCATCAAGTATCGCAACAAGAGTGATTTCCGGAATATCCAGACCCTCACGAAGAAGATTGATACCTACAAGCACATCAAATACACCCATTCTGAGATCCCTTACTATCTCCATACGTTCCATGGTATCGATATCCGAATGCAGGTATTTTACCTTGATATCCAGCTCACGGAGATAGTTAGTAAGCTCCTCCGCCATTCTTTTTGTAAGTGTGGTCACAAGAACCTTATTGCCCTTTTCGGTCTCTATCTTGATCTCATTATAGAGGTCGTCAATCTGACCCTCTACCGGCCGCACAGAAATCTCCGGATCAAGAAGGCCTGTTGGTCTGATAACCTGCTCTGCCCTGCCTTCCTCATGAAGTGCTTCATATTCGCCCGGAGTTGCCGAAACGAAGAGTGCCCTGTCTATCCTCTCCTCAAATTCTTCAAAGTTTAGCGGTCTGTTATCCATTGCGGAAGGAAGTCTGAAACCAAAATCTATAAGCACCTGCTTACGCGATTTATTTCCGCCAAACATTCCTCTTACCTGAGGAAGTGAAATATGCGACTCATCAACTATCAGAAGATAGTCATCGCCGAAGAAGTCCATCAGTGTACTCGGTGCTTCGCCCTCCTTACCGCCGGCAAGTATCCTCGTGTAATTCTCTATTCCTGAACAGAAGCCTGTCTCGCGGAGCATCTCTATATCGAACTCCGTCCTCTCCCTGATCCTCTGCGCCTCAAGCAGCTTGTCGTTAGCCTTGAAATATTTTACTCTGTCCTCAAGCTCCTCCTCTATCTCCTTAAGAGCCTTCTCCATCTTACCCGGCTCTATAACATAATGAGATGCAGGGAAGATGCACGAGAAGCTGACGCTTCTTTTCACCTCTCCGGTCAGAGGGTCGAACTCGGAAAGCCTGTCGATCTCATCCCCGAAGAATTCAATTCTTATAGCTGCCTCATTTGTATTTGACGGTATGATATCAACCACGTCGCCCTTCACCCTGAAGGTGCTTCTCTTGAAATCCATGTCATTTCTGGAATACTGCATATCCACGAGACGCCCGATCAGATCATCCCTGTCAAGAGTCATTCCCGGACGAAGAGAAAGCATCATGGACTTATAATCCTCAGGATTACCGATGCCGTAGATGCATGAAACCGATGCAACAACAATAACATCATCTCTCTCGATAAGAGCGGCCGTAGCGCTGTGTCTCAGCTTATCGATCTCATCATTTATCGAAGAATCCTTGGCAATATATGTATCCGTGGAAGGAACATAAGCTTCAGGCTGATAATAATCATAATATGATACAAAATATTCAACTGCATTTTCAGGGAAGAAGCTCTTCATCTCGCCGTAAAGCTGAGCCGCAAGAGTCTTGTTATGTGATAATATCAGTGTCTTCTTGCCAAGTGCTTTGATGACATTTGCCATCGTAAAGGTCTTGCCCGAGCCCGTAACGCCCATCAGAGTCTGTTCTTTCTTACCGCTCCTGAATCCCTCCACAAGTGCTTCTATTGCCTCTGGCTGGTCACCGGTCGGCTGAAATTCCGAAACAAGTTTAAAATCTGCCACTTTCGTTCTCCAATCTGCTGCTCCGGGGCAGCAAACAATATATCGATCAGTTCATCTGTTTAATAATGCAGGGGGCAAAATCAATTTGTCCCCTGCTGATAATTTCATGCTTAATAAATACGACAATATTTCAGTCTTTTTTATAAATATATATAGCCGCAGACATCTTAGGCATAACAACCGAAAGGAGATTGTTCTGCGTCATGTATTTTCTGTCTTCAAGGTCATAACCGCCCTCACGCGTCTGAAGCACTCTTGTCATCACACGATTATTTCGAACGCCCATATGTCTCACATGGAGGTTGATCGTCTTGTCCTCATAATCACAGTTAAGGATGATCGCCGCTGCCTCGTTCTCGGTAAAACGACCGAAGGCGATGCATTTATTTTCGCCATGAAGCTTTATGAGTGATCCCTTCATCAGAGCCTCACTGCTCTTATGTATCTTGATGACATCCTTATGGAACTGTATCAGCTCCTTGTCCTCGTGTCCCCAAGGATAGGTTCTTCTGGAATCCGGATCGGTCCATCCGCATACTCCGGCTTCATCTCCGTAGTAGATGGTCGGTGCTCCCGGCCAGGTCATCTGGAAGACAACCGCCTCCCTGAAGAGGTCCTTATTGATATTTTCGTTTGCAGCTTCAGCTCCTAAAGTATGAGTACGACCAACCCTGCGGTTTGTTCTGGTAAGAAATCTCGAATGATCGTGATTAGAAAGTTCGTTCATCGCAACCTCAAGAGAATTCTCGTTGAAATATGACATATAATATCTCATGCTCTGCCAGAAGAAATCAGAATTGCCGACAAAATCTCCGCGGAACTCGTCACTGTGCTTCTCAACACCGGTAAGGAACCATGTGATCGGCTCCATGAAGGC
>CAMNMC010000097.1 GCA_946544235.1 uncultured Lachnospiraceae bacterium
TGAGGATCCGGGAATATTCCTTCAGACCAACATTATTGGAACGAGTGTTCTTATGGATGCCAGCCGTGAATATAATGTTAAACGTTATCACCAGGTTTCTACTGATGAGGTTTATGGTGACCTTCCGCTGGACAGACCTGACCTCTTCTTTACTGAAGAGACACCGATACATACAAGCAGCCCTTACAGCAGCAGTAAGGCAGGAGCTGATCTTCTGGTAATGGCTTATTACAGAACTTTCGGACTTCCTGTAACGATATCGAGATGTTCTAACAACTACGGTCCATATCATTTTCCGGAGAAGCTGATTCCTCTCATGATCGCTAACTGTCTGAACGATAAGCCGCTTCCGGTATATGGAGAAGGACTTAATGTGCGTGACTGGCTCTATGTTGAGGATCACTGCAGAGCAATCGATCTTATCATTCATAAGGGTACCGTCGGTGAGGTATATAACGTCGGCGGACATAATGAAATGAAAAATATAGATATAGTTAAACTTATCTGTAAGGAACTGGGCAAGCCGGAGAGCCTTATTACTCATGTTACCGACCGCAAGGGTCATGATATGAGATATGCTATCGATCCGACCAAGATCCATAATGAGCTTGGATGGCTTCCGGAGACTAAGTTTGAAGATGGTATCAAGAAGACCATTAAGTGGTATCTTGAGAATCGTGACTGGTGGGAAGAGATCATCAGCGGCGAGTACCAGAATTATTACGATAAGATGTATGGAAACAGATAATCATTTAAGAAGCGGACAGTAAATGTCCGCTTCTTTTTGGCTTTTATTTACAGGAATAATTAGTTGAATTTATGATTTGACTGTGCTATAATGCGAAAGATAGTGGGCTCAGAGGCTGTTTTTATGAGCCTGAACCGGTAAGAACTATGTTGCGATTGAAGAAAAAGCAGGTCGTAACTCTGAAACGGTATGATAAATTGAAAAATGATATTTCAGGAGGATAGAAATATGGAAAGAATCAAAACTCTTACAACCAGAACACTTAACAGCACAGTTAAGACAGGCGGATGCGGCGAGTGCCAGACATCATGTCAGTCAGCTTGCAAGACTTCATGTACAGTAGGAAATCAGCACTGCGAGAGCGAGAAATAATAGTTAAACAGGTACGATTTCAGCGAATAATCAGTGCGTGACATCGAGTAGGGAACTCCCTACTCGATTGTACGTTTATCGATGAGTATTTTTTGTGACCAGTGGTCACGGATCACTTACATATTTCCGGGGATTTTTCGTTAGGGAATATGTGATTAGCAGGGAGTTAAATAATGGTACACCGCTATAAGAATAACGGTTATAATATGGTGCTCGATGTCTGCAGCGGATCGGTGCACAGTGTTGATGAGCTTGTCTATGACATCATCGGACTGTACGAGGAGAAGAGCCGCGAGGAGATCATCGAGGAGCTGCTTGGGAGTGGCAAGGATTACGCTGCATCTGAGACTGAGACATGGAAGGACATGTCGGACGATGCAAAGCGCGCCGAGACTGGCGAGGCGTATGATGCTGTTAAGTCGCTGGCGGACAGCGGACAGCTTTTTACTGAAGACGAATATAAGAATATTATAATAGATTTTAAAAAGAGGCAGACGGTTGTCAAGGCACTCTGTCTGAACGTTTCCCATGACTGTAATCTTGCCTGCAAATACTGCTTTGCGGGACAGGGCGAGTATAACGGTCCGAGGGAGATAATGAGCTACGAGGTTGGCTGTGCGGCACTTGATTTTCTGATCGCAAACTCAGGAAACAGAAAGAATCTCGAGGTCGATTTCTTCGGCGGCGAGCCGCTCATGAACTGGGAAGTTGTGAAGAAACTCGTGGCATACGGAAGAAAAAGAGAGACAGAGACCGGCAAGAAATTCAGATTTACGCTTACGACAAATGGTATTCTCTTAAACGATGAGGTACTTGAGTTTGCCAACAAGGAACTGGTAAATGTTGTTCTCAGCATCGACGGAAGGAAGGCAGTGCATGACTTCATGAGACCTACCAGAAACGGCAAGGGAAGTCATGATATCATACTTCAGAAATATAAGGATTTCCGCGCGAAGAGGAAGGGTCAGTATTACGTAAGAGGTACATTTACTCATTTCAATACAGATTTCTGTAATGATGTGATCGACCTTATGGACGAGGGATTCACCGAGGTTTCCATGGAGCCGGTTGTTGCGGCGCCTACCGAGGACTACGCGATCACGGAAGATGATGTTAAGATCATCAGTGAGCAGTATGATATGCTTGCAAAGGAACTTCTCAGGAGGTATGAAGAAGGAAGACCGGTTAACTTCTTCCATTTCATGATAGATCTTGAGGGCGGACCTTGTGTATATAAGAGACTTTCAGGCTGCGGCTCCGGAACGGAATATCTGGCTGTTACACCTTCAGGAGACCTGTATCCGTGTCATCAGTTTGTAGGCAATCCGGATTTTGTTATCGGAAATGTCTATGACGGCGTGAAGAGAACGGATATCGTTGATGAGTTCAAGCTCTGTAACGTTTATGCAAAGGACAAGTGTAAGGAATGTTTTGCAAGGTTCTACTGCAGCGGCGGCTGTGCGGCAAATGCATATCAGTTCCACGGAAGTCTGCTTGATGCATACGACATAGGCTGTGAGCTTGAGAGAAAGAGAATCGAATGTGCACTTATGATGAAGGCTGCGACAGCTGACATCGACGAGAAGCTGGGCAGAAAACCTGCGGGTGCGGATGGTTCAACATCCGGAGAAGGCTGCGATGTTCAGACAGACTGCAACGAAGGTAATGACTGCGCACCGGATGACGCATTTACATACTCGATGCGATAGATATAAATGAGTCAGTACAATACTGGCGTCATGAATCGGAACATCGATTATTTTCATCACACTACTGCGATGATAAAAGAATAATATGCTGTAAAAGCAATTATTATATAAAAAACTGTAAAAGAGGAGAAAGAAATGAAGAAAGCAAAGAGGAAAGCGCTTGCGCTGTTTATACTTTTCCTTGCTCTCGTAGCAGGCGGTGTTTATTCCGTTCTGTTCGGTATTGTTGAGGAGAAGAACAATGGCGTGAAGGCTTCAGACGAAGGAAGAGATGCGGTTATGATCGGCCGCGCAAGTGATATTGCTCTGGGACTTGACCTTAGAGGCGGTGTCAGCGTTACTTATCAGATCGAGGAGGACAATCCATCGAGCGCTGAGATCGACAGTACCATCGACAAGCTGCAGCGAAGAGTTGATACCTACAGCCCTGATGGTGAGGTATATAAGGAAGGCAGCGACCGTATAACGGTTGAGATTCCTGTAGATACCAGCAAATATGATCCAAATGCAATCCTTGACGACCTCGGACGTCCGGGTGAGCTTCTTTTCCTTGATGGTGACAATATGACAAAATTCCTCTCAGGTGAGGAATATACACCGGCTCTTACCGGTGCCGACATCAAGGATGCAAGTGCAGGTATCCAGAAGGCTACTACAGGCGATGATTATGTCGTTCAGCTTACATTTACAGATGAAGGAACCAAGAAGTTTGCTGATGTTACATCTGCAAATGTCGGAAATATCGTTTACATCGTTTACGATGGAGCTATCGTAAGCTCACCGGTTGTTAAATCAGCTATCACAGGTGGTTCAGCGGTAATCGAGGGACAGGACAGTATTGATGAGGCTAAGCAGCTTGCAAGTACCATCAAGATTGGTGCCCTTCCACTTACTCTGACAGAGCTTCGTTCACAGGTAGTTGGTGCAAAGCTCGGAAATGATGCTGTTGATACATCACTTCTTGCAGGTGCTATCGGTATAGGAATCATCTTCCTTATCATGATCATAGTATTCAGATTCCCTGGTTTCCTTGCATCACTGGCACTCGGAACATATGTTATCCTCGAGCTTTTCTTCTTACAGACTTTACATATAACACTTACACTTCCTGGTATCGCAGGTATCATCCTTTCAATAGGTATGGCGGTCGATGCCAACGTAATCATATTTACGCGTATCAAAGAAGAGATTGCCGCGGGCAAGGGCGTTAAGGGCGCTGTTCAGGCCGGTTTCTCTAAGGCTACATCAGCCATCATCGATGGTAACGTAACAACGATCATTGCCGGCGTAGTGCTCCTGTACATGGGTTCAGGTACTGTTAAGGGCTTCGCAAGAACTCTTATCCTTGGTATCGTTCTTTCCATGGTCTCAGCACTGTTCATTACAAGATTCCTGCTTTATGTATTCACCACTCTTGGTGTTACAAGCGAGAAGCTTTACGGCCGTGCTAAGAAGGTTAAGGTTCGTCCTTATTCAAAATATTTCAAGATCACAGGTTCAATATCTGTACTTCTTATCGTTATGGGTATCGCATTCCTCTTTGTTAACAAGGGAATCGACAGCCGTGGCAAGACGATGAACTTCAGCCTTGAGTTCTCAGGCGGTACATCAACAACTATCGCATTTGACAAGGAATACACACTTGATGAGGCAGAATCTGAGATCCGTCCTGTTATTGCAGAGGCAGCAGGCGTTGCTGAAGGAACAATCCAGATTCAGATCGTTGACAGCGATAATCAGATAGTATTCAAGACAGCTGAGCTTTCTCAGGAAAAGAGAGAAGCTGTTTCCAAGGCAGTTCAGGAGAAGTTCGGAGTTGCTGAAGCGGCTATCGAGTCACAGAACATAAGCAGTACTATCAGTAATGAGATGCGTAGAGACGCTATAATCGCAGTTGTTATCGCATCAATCCTGATGCTTATCTACATCGCATTCAGATTCTCTGATACGAAGTTCGGCGTGAGTGCGGTTATCGCTCTCATCCACGATGTAATGATAGTCTTCATGGTATATTCTGTAGCATACCTGTCAGTAGGAAGTACCTTCATCGCATGTATGCTGACAATACTCGGTTATTCAATCAATGCTACTATCGTCATCTTCGACAGAATCCGTGAGAACCTTAAGCTCATGAGTGCTGACAATGATGGTTATGAGAAGATCGTAAATACAAGTATTTCTCAGACACTTTCAAGAAATATCTATTCATCACTCACAACCTTTGCGACAGTACTTGTGCTTTACATCCTCGGTGTTGCTGCTATCAAGGAGTTCACACTTACACTTATGGTAGGTATACTCTGCGGTACTTATTCATCAATCTTCATCACCGGACCGCTCTGGCTTATGTTTAAGAAGAGAAGTCAGAAGAAGTTTGAAGCAGCTGCAGCAGCGGCTGAAGAAGCAAGAAAGGCAGCAAAGAGCGCTAAAAAGAAAAAAGCTGCAAATTAATAGATTTCAGAATTCGTCAGAACAGACGTATTTCACATTCACAACGAAATACCCTCCGGTTATCCGGAGGGTATTCGTAATCAGTGAGTACATATGGCCGTCAGCCTGATGTCGGATATATGTAAATACTGACCAATACAGGGAAAGAGGAATGATATGCAGCCTAAGTGGATACTCAGAAACAGAAATCTTGATTATGACAGAATTACAAGAAAATTTAATATAGATCCTATCGTTGCGAAGGTTATCAGAAACCGTGATATTGAAACTGAGGAAGAATTTGACATGTATCTTAATGGCGGACTCGAAAGCTGCCATGATCCGCTTCTTCTTGACGGAATGGACGAAGGAACCGAGCTTATGATAGAAAAGCTGGAAAGCGGCAGCAGCATACGTATCATCGGAGACTATGATGTGGACGGCGTAACCGCAACCTATATACTGTTCAAGGGACTTTCTGATCTTGGCGCAAAGGTTGATTACAGGATACCTCACAGAATAACCGATGGTTATGGTATGAATGTCAGACTGATCTCTGAGGCTCTGGCGGATGACGTTGATACGGTTATAACCTGCGATAACGGTATTGCTGCCTTTGATGCAATCGAGCTTGCAAAAAAACAGGGCATGACTGTCATCGTAACAGATCATCATGAACCAAAGGAGAGGCGTGTTCTGGCAGATGTGGTTATCGACCAGAAGCTTGAGACCAACGATTATCCTTATGAGGATATCTGTGGTGCGACCATTGCATTTAAGTTTATCAGGAGTCTGTACAAGAAGCTCGGAAGAGATTTTGACGAGGAGTATTTTATTCCTTTTGTTGCAATAGCAACTGTCTGCGATGTTATGAAGCTTCAGGACGAGAGCAGGATCTATGTGAAGGAAGGGCTTCGCCTTATCAAAAGCTCAAAAAATACAGGTATTCAGGCACTCCTTGAGGCTACGGGAAGAAAGGATAAGGAGCTCTCATCAACCTCTATAGGTTTTATTCTCGGACCGTGTATCAATTCGGCAGGAAGAGTAGAATCTGCGGAACAGGCTGTAGAACTCTTCAAATGTGAAAACGTTGATGAAGCGGCTAAAATGGCACAGCATCTTGTCGAGCTCAACGAGAGCAGAAAAAGCATCTGTGAGGCAGGCGTTAAGAAGGCACAGGAAACGATAGAAAGCAGGGAGGACATCCTAAAGGATAATGTGCTTGTGGTCTATGTTCCTGAGCTGCATGAAAGCCTTGCGGGAATAGTTGCGGCAAAACTTAAGGAAAAATATTATAAACCGGCGATAGTTTTTACGGATTCTGAACTTGATCCCGGGCTTTACAAGGGCTCGGCGAGAGGAATAGACGGTTATGATCTTGCAACGGAGCTTGAGAAGGTGAGTACGCTTCTCAAAACCTGCGGCGGTCATAAGAAGGCTGCGGGAGTGAGCCTCCGCAAGGAGAATCTTGAGGCCTTCCGTATAGCGATAAATGAGAATGAAGCGATAGCTGATGAGGATCTTGTGCCGAAGATGGTGATCGACGCTAAGGTTTCGATGTCATATTTTAACCTGAACAATGTTGAGCAGCTGAAAGCTCTCGAACCGGTGGGAGAGGGCAATCCGGAGCCTACCTTTGCGGATGCGGGGCTCAGTGTTGTCAGGACTGAGATCAAGGGCAAGCTCAGAAACTGTCTGTGGCTTTACGTCCAGGATCAGACGGGCAGAAGATACAGACTTCTTTCATTTGATGTGCCGGGCTTTTTTAGCAATATAAAAGAGTGGTTTGGTGACGACGAATGTGGTAAAATAGAGAGTGGGGCAGAAAACAGCGTCGTTTTAAATATAGCTTACCGCCCTCAGGTTAACGAATACATGGGTAATAAGGATGTACAGCTTATGCTCGTGGATTACCAGAAGGCCAATTAACGACGGTTGATCAATAACCGGTCAGTAAACAAGATTATAGAATAAAAGATCAGAACAAAACAGAAACAAGATTATAGAATAAAAGATCAGAACAAAACAGGAGGATATTATGAACAAGGTAGCAGATTATATCAAAACAATTCCGGATTTTCCGAAGCCGGGAATACTTTTCAGAGATGTAACATCAGTACTTGACAGTGCTGAAGGACTCAGACTTTCGGTTGATGAGCTTGATAAGCTTCTCGATGGCGTTGATTATGATATTATCGCAGGTGTTGAGTCAAGAGGCTTCCTGTTCGGTTCTCCGATAGCATATAAGAATAATAAGCCATTCGCTCTTATCAGAAAGAAGGGCAAGCTTCCTCGTGAGACAGTTGAGGCTTCTTACGATCTTGAATACGGTTCAGCAACCATCGAGCTTCACAAGGATGCCGTAAAGCCGGGTGACAAGGTTGTTCTCATCGATGACCTTATCGCAACAGGCGGAACAGTTGCAGCTGCTGCAAAGCTCGTTGAGTCGCTTGGCGGAGAAGTTGTTAAAATGATCTTCCTCATCGAACTCACAGACCTTAAGGGACGTGAAGCACTCGCCGGCTACGACGTTGCGTCTGTAGTACAGTATGAGGGTGAGTAATTCATTATATTTTTGTATTTTCGAATTCATTATTTTTGTGATTGCTTATACACATATAGCCGAGCAATCGATATAATGTCGTTCGGGAACTAAACATCCGAGGATGGTAACGGTTCGAAGAGCCGAGAAAGACGTTATGAGAGAAGCGTGGCGTCAGATGTAAGAAAGAATGAAAGGAGGAATCAGCTATGGCAGAAGAGAAGAAGGAGGTCACCCAGGAAGTTGGTGCAGAAGGTGACGTTGCAGCGGCGAAGACAGAACCGCAGCCGATAAATACAGTTTATGACGTTTATGGCCGTAAGCGTGCCGGCGATCTTGATACACCGGCTGATTTCACTCCGCCGGAAACCCTCTACAGAGAGCTTATCGAGAAGATCAAGCTTTATCATCCGTCAGAGGATTTTTCAATGATAGAGAAGGCTTTCAGGCTTGCCGATGAGGCTCATCATGGCCAGAAGCGTAAATCAGGAGAGCCGTATATCATTCATCCAATCTGCGTAGGCATCATCCTTGCAGAGCTGGAAATGGACAAGGAGACCATAGTTGCAGGTCTTCTGCATGATGTTATCGAGGATACAGCCGTTACCAAGGAGGAGCTCGCAAGAGAGTTCTCTGATGAGATAGCTCTCCTCGTTGACGGTGTTACAAAACTTACAAAACTCAATCTTTCTCAGGATAAGATCGAGCTTCAGGCTGAGAACCTCAGGAAGATGTTCCTTGCCATGGCTCAGGATATCAGAGTTATCATCATCAAGCTTGCCGACAGACTTCATAACCTCAGAACGCTTCAGTATCAGTCGCATGAGAAGCAGGTTGAGAAGGCACGTGAGACGATGGACATCTATTCACCGATCGCTCACAGGCTTGGTATCAGTAAGATCAAGATCGAGCTTGATGACCTCTCGATGCAGTATCTCTATCCGGACGTTTATATGGAACTCCGAAACAAGATCGATGAGAGACTTTCCGAGAGAGAGGAATTCATAAATGAGATGGTTTCAGAGGTGCGCGAATACATCAAGGAAGCAGGCATTAAGGCCGAGATTGATGGTCGTGTAAAGCATCTCTTCAGTATTTTCAAGAAGATGAAGACCCAGGATAAGACCCTGGATCAGATATATGACATATTTGCCCTCAGAATTAAGGTTGATACCGTAAGGGACTGCTATGCGGCTCTGGGTATCATTCATGAGAAATACAAGCCTATTCCGGGGCGTTTCAAGGACTACATCGCCATGCCTAAGGCTAACATGTATCAGTCGCTTCACACGACTTTGATCGGTCACGGCGGACGTCCTTTCGAGATACAGATCAGGACCTACGAGATGCATCGTACCGCTGAATATGGTATCGCTGCACACTGGAAATATAAAGAGAGCGGAAGTACGAATGTCAACAAGGAAGAAGAGAAGCTGAACTGGCTCAGGAAGATCCTTGAGTGGCAGAATGATACAACTGATAACAGAGAGTTCATGAGCGTTGTCAAGACCGATCTGGACATCTTCCAGGATCAGGTTTACTGCTTCACTCCGGACGGTGATGTCAAGACTCTCCCAGCAGGTTCGACACCTATTGATTTTGCATATAACGTTCATACCGCTGTCGGAAACCGCATGGTTGGTGCAAGAGTTAACGGACGTCAGGTGCCTATTGAATACAAGCTTCACAGCGGTGACAGAGTTGAGATAATCACCTCGCAGAATTCGCGCGGTCCGTCAATGGACTGGCTGAATATCGTTAAGAGTACTCAGGCACGTACCAAGATCAATCAGTGGTTCCGCCAGGAACATAAAGCAGACAATATCATCAAGGGCAAGAGTGCCATTGAGGATTATTGCAAGAATAAAAATATAGAGCTTTCAGATATCCTTCAGGTTAAATATCAGGAAAAGGTTCTGAAAAAATACAATTTCCCTGACTGGGATTCTCTTATGGCGGCAGTCGGTCACGGCGGCATCAAGGAAGGTCAGGTTGTAAACCGTCTCCTTGAGGAGATCAACAAAGAGAAGGAAGCAAATAAGACTGATGATGACGTTCTGGCTGAACTGAAACGTTCAAATACACATTATGATATTCCTAAGGGAAGTATCAAGGTTAAGGGCATCGATGATGTGGCTGTAAGATTTTCGAAGTGCTGTTCTCCGGTTCCGGGCGATGAGATAGTCGGCTTTGTTACAAGGGGCCGTGGAGTTTCTATTCACAGAACGGACTGTATCAATGTCCTCTGTATGGAAGAAAATGAGAGAACCAGACTTATAGATGCCGAATGGATCGACAGCAGTGAGACAGGTGAGGAGAAGGAATTCACCACTGAGATCAATATTTATACCATGAATCGTCAGGGTATGCTGTTTGACATCTCAAAGGTATTTAACGAAGCGAAGATAGATCTGAAGGGCGTTAATGTCCGTATCAACAAGCAGGGCAAGGCGACTGTTACCATGCAGTTCGGAATCCATTCGAAGGATCAGCTTGCGTGGATAACTGCCAAGCTGAGAAACATAGAAGGCGTTATCGACATCGAGCGTACCCGCGGATAAGGAGGAAATATGCAGAAGCTCATAGTTGTAACAAATATGTTGGGTGATCTTGGAACCAACTGCTACACAGTTGTAAATACGGCCACCAGAGAAGCGGTGATCATAGATCCTGCAGCAAACAGCTCCTTCCTTATCGGAATGATAAAGAACCAGCAGTATAAGCTGGTGAAGATATTTCTTACACATGGACATTTTGACCATGTGGGAGCGGTTTCGGGACTGAAGGAGGCTTATCCGGATGTGCCTGTGGTGATCGGAAAGAATGATGAGGACATCCTCAGGACTCCGGCGGCAAATCTTTCAATGATGTTTGATGAACCGATATCACTTAAGGCTGATGAACTGGTTTCGGACGGCGAGGAGCTTTCGCTTCTCGGAACAACCATAAAATGTATCGAGGTTCCGGGACATACCAAGGGTGGCATGTGCTACTATTTTGAAGAGAACGGATACCTGTTTGATGGTGATACACTCTTTGCCGGAAGTATCGGAAGATCGGATTTTCCGACCGGCGATGGCGAGGCACTGCTGACAAATATAAGTGAGAAGCTTTTTACGCTTCCTGACGAAACGGTTGTTTATCCGGGACATAATTCCCGAACAACGATCGGAAGAGAGAAAGAAACAAACCCGTTTTTCTGAGGTACCCTATATGATCCTTCTCGTACAGAACAGTGAACTGTATAATAATGATCTTCGTGCGATGATCATGGCATTTTATCCGGGGGAGAAGCTGACCGTGATGAAACCGGTGGATGTTGCGTCCGTAGGGCGGGAGCTTCACAATGAATTCACCCTGTGCTTTACTGCGCTGTTTAATGAGAAGAGATCGATGCTGAAGATAGAAGAGAAGGCTGAGGTTAAGTTCTTCGCTTATATCACAGGCGATTATGAAGACAGAAAGAGCTTCAGAAACAGGCTGAAGCTTGCGGCTTATCAGATACTTTCCGAGTTTACGGAGAGAACGCTTCCGTGGGGAAGTCTGACGGGAGTAAGACCTACCAAGATAGCGATGCAGGGACTGAAGGAAAATAAAACCGATCAGGACATCATCGCTGACTACGAAAGAAGATATGCGGCAACGACCGAGAAGGCTGAGCTGGCACTTAAGGTTGCAAAGCGGGAGACCGACATTTTCGAGCGTGAGGATATTCAGACCACGAGGGATTATGCACTCTATATACATATTCCGTTCTGTCCGAGCAGATGCCTCTACTGTTCTTTTGCTTCATTTCCGATAAATCAATACAAATATAAAGTGCCGGAGTATATGGCTGCTCTTGCGAAGGAACTGCAGTTTATTTCCTACGTAAACAGGGACAGAAGGCTGGTTTCAATCTACATCGGAGGAGGAACGCCGACCTCACTCGGAGAGCTTTCCTTTGACAATTTCCTGACAGAAGCAGTAAGATATTTTGACTTATCGCATCTTAAGGAGTACACTATCGAGGCGGGGCGTCCGGACAGTATCACCGAGGACAAGCTTCACATCATGAAGGAACACGGTGTAACGAGGATCAGCATCAATCCGCAGACCATGAATACAGAAACTCTGCATATAATCGGCAGGAATCATACGCCTGAGCAGTTTGTCAGGTCGTTTGAACTTGCCAGAAAGCATGGTTTTGACAATATAAATACAGATATCATCGCCGGACTTCCGATGGAGAAGCTGCGCGATATGGAGAAGACTCTCATTGCTCTGAAACGGCTCAGACCGGAGAGTCTTACGGTGCATTCCCTTGCAGTGAAGAGGGCAGCTCATCTTAAGGAAGAGCTCACGACCTATCAGGAATACATCAACCATGATGCGAAGGAAATGCAGAGCCTTGCGGCAGAATACGCAAAGCACATGGGCATGAAGCCTTACTACATGTACAGGCAGAAAAATATAGCAGGCAACCTGGAAAATGTCGGCTACGCAAAGCCGGGAACGGAATGCCTCTACAATATGCTCATCATGGAAGAGAAGATAGACATCTTCGGAGCCGGTGCCGGCGCATCGACCAAGCTCGTCAATCCATTTAAGGGCAACGTCGAGCGTATCGCCAACACCAAGAATGTTGATGATTACATAAACCGCATCGAGGACATGCTCGACAAGAAACGGGAAAGTGTGGGAAACACAAGAATTAACCAGTAAAAGATGTGATTAACTACACGTTACTGAGAAAGACAGCGAACAGGACTGAATATGCCCATGAGGGCGTATTTTGCTACAACCAGGTAGTAATCTGCGTAGCAGATTGCTATCATGAGCAGAGCGAATGATGCGGCATGCGAAGCATGCCACATACATCATGAAATGATGTATGCATGATTTTGGAACAAAATCATGGCACAAAGAAGGGGTATATTTTTATCTGATTCGCGTACGATATATAAAATTAGTATTAAGGAGATAGTTAATGATGGTAAAGAAACCTGTGACAGGAATGAAGGATATTCTCCCTCGCGAGATGGAGATCAGAGACTATGCGATAGGCCTCATCAAGGAAACCTACAAGAAGTTTGGTTTTACTTCGGTTGAGACACCTTGTGTAGAGCATATCGAGAACCTCTCTTCAAAACAGGGCGGCGAGAACGAGAAGCTTATTTTTAAGATTCTTAAGAGAGGCGAGAAGCTTCGCCTTGAGGACGCACAGAGTGCAGCCGATCTTGTGGACGGAGGACTCAGATATGACCTGACAGTTCCTCTTTGCAGATTCTATTCAAATAATTCAAACGAGCTTCCGAGCCCGTTCAAGGCACTTCAGATGGGAAATGTATGGCGTGCCGACAGACCGCAGAAGGGCCGCTACAGACAGTTCATGCAGTGCGATATAGATATCCTCGGCGAGCCTACCAATCTGGCTGAGATAGAGCTTATCCTTGCAACCTCGACTCTCCTCGGCAAGCTGGATTTTACTAACTTTACGATCAGAATAAATGACAGACGTATACTTCGTGCGATGGTTGATTATGCAGGCTTTGTACCTGTGGCAGCTCCTGCAGCGGAGGATACCGAAGCAGAAAGCAAAGCTGCTGATACAGTTGATTACGATGGCATCTTCATTACCCTCGACAAGATGGACAAGATCGGTCTGGATGGCGTGAGGGAGGAGCTTATTTCCGCAGGAAACAGCGAGGAAGTTGTTGACAAATATCTCGACCTTTTCCAGAAGGTTACGCCTGATATCGCAGGAATAAAGTTCCTTAAGGATACTCTCGGAGAGTTCCTGAGTGATGAGGTGGCTGACGGACTTGCTTTTATCATCGAGAACGTTGAGGCTTCCAAGGAAGCAGAGTTTAAGATGGCATTTGATCCTACACTCGTAAGAGGAATGTCATATTATACAGGACCTATATTTGAGATTTCCATGGACGAATACGGCGGATCTGTCGGAGGCGGCGGACGTTATGACGAGATGATCGGACGTTTCACCGGCCAGGCAACACCTGCCTGCGGCTTCTCGATCGGCTTCGAGAGAATCGTTATGCTCCTTCTTGAGAGAGATTACAAGGTTCCGGGAAGCGCTGAGAAGACAGCCTTCATGATTGAGAAAAATATGCCTGCCGACAAGATGGCGAAGATCCTTGCAATCGCAAAGGAGAAGCGTGCTGCCGGCGAATGCATCAACATCGTAATGATGAAGAAGAACAAGAAGTTCCAGAAGGATCAGCTCACAGCAGAGGGCTACACAGAAATCGTGGAATATTTTGCGGACAGGGATATTTAGATTTGTATGAAAGACAATCATGAATCAATGTGCAATAAACAGGCAGAAATGCCGGATTCATGACTAAAAAATAAACAATAATGATCGGTTTATTCGGGATATATTGTTGTTTGTATAGAATATAATGAAAGTTAGAGAGGAATAAAAAAATGCAGTCTAGAACGCATACTTGCGGCGAGCTTAGAAAAGAAAATGCAGGACAGAAGGTAACAATTGTCGGCTGGATGGAGAATGTCAGAATGGTCGGTGGCAACCTTGCCTTTGTTGTAATGCGTGATTTTTACGGAACAACTCAGGTTGTTATTGAGAATGAGGAGATGATGGGAATCATCAAGCCTCTGAATAAGGAGTCAACACTTCAGATCACAGGTACAGTTCGTGAGAGAAGCAGTGTAAATAAGAACATCCCAACAGGCGAGATTGAGGTTGTTCCGGAGTCTATCGAGGTTCTCGGAAGAAACCGTCACGCAGAGCTTCCTTTTGAGATCAATCGTTCAAGGGAGGCAGACGAGAGCTTCAGACTTAAATATCGTTATCTGGATCTTCGTAATTCGGCTGTTAAGAATAATATCGTTATGAGATGTAACGTTGTTGCGGCTCTCAGAAGTGCAATGATCGAGCATGGTTTCCTGGAGATCACTACGCCTATCCTTACAGCTTCATCACCTGAGGGTGCGAGAGACTATCTTGTTCCTGCAAGAAAGCATCCGGGCAAGTTCTATGCACTTCCACAGGCTCCGCAGCAGTTTAAGCAGCTTCTTATGACTGCGGGATTTGACAGATATTTCCAGATCGCACCTTGCTTCAGAGATGAGGATGCGAGAGGAGACCGTTCGCCGGGAGAATTCTATCAGCTTGATATGGAGATGGCATTTGCGTCTAAGGAGGATGTATTTGAGATAATCGAGGATGTTCTTCCACCTGTATTTGCAAAATATGGTACATATAATATAGCTTCAGAGTCACCATTCCAGAGAATTCCTTACCTTCAGGCTATGGATGAGTTCGGAACAGATAAGCCGGACCTCCGTATCGACCTCAGAGTAAGCGACCTTACTGATGAACTGGCTGACTGTGGTTTTGAGCCGTTCAAGGGCAACGTAGTTAAGGCTGTTCCAGTTTCTGACTGCAAGCTTACAAGAAAGCAGATTGATGCAATCTGCGCAAATATAGAGGTTCAGGCAGGTGCCAAGGCATATTGGTTCAAGTGCGACGAGACCGGTGCAATCGCCGGCGGTATTGCTAAATTTGTTAATGCTGATCCAGCTGTAGCAGAGACTATTAAGACTAAGCTTAATCTTGCACCAAATACACTCGTTGTTGTTGGCGCAGGTAAGAAAACTCTCGCACAGAAGATTGCCGGTGTGGCTGTTAAGATGCTCGGCGCTGAGTGCGAAGGTCATATGGACAAGGAAAGATATGAATTCTGCTGGATCGTTGACTTCCCTATGTATGAGATCGGTGAGGAGTCAGGACTTCTCGAGTTCTGCCACAATCCATTCTCAATGCCTATCGGCGGTAAGGAAATCCTTGAGCAGGCAGAGAAGGGCGAGGTTGATCCGCTCAGCATAATGGCTGATCAGTATGACCTTGTATGTAACGGAATCGAGCTTTCTTCAGGTGCCGTAAGAAATCATGATCCTGAGATCATGGTCAAGGCCTTCGAGATGGTTCGTATGGGCGAGGATGAGGTTAAGGCCAAGTTCCCTGCAATGTACAATGCATTTACCTACGGAGCACCTCCTCATGCAGGTATCGCTCCTGGTGTCGACAGAATGGTCATGCTTCTCGCAGGCGAGGAGTCTATCCGTGAAATCATCGCATTCCCAATGAACAAGAATGCTCAGGATATCATGATGGATGCGCCGGGCGTTGTTACACAGCAGCAGCTGGATGAGCTGAATATTGCGATTGTTAATAAGGATGAGAAGGCTGAAGCGTAGTTGTTATAATGACCAGCGGAAGTGATCAGAGTATCGGGCTATTATGACAGATGGTATTTTGAGTGAGGCCGGTTGTGTTCATATAATTATTTTTAATATGATTCAGAGGATGTAGTATGGGAGTTACAGAGATAGTTTGTGCGTTAGTTCTTGGGTTATGTTTTGTGGTATGCTGCTTTGTGGTAGCTAAAATATCCGCATGGATAACAGCCAGAGACGAGGCGTACGAGAAGGCTTATGAAAAGGATAAGAAGATAGACGAAAAGATCGAGAAGAAGAGGAAGAAGGCATATCAGAACATGAGTGTTCCAAAGAAGATTGCCTCAGCAATCGGTAATGAATTTACCGGTGAGAGAGGAGATTTTCTGAAGTTTGAGCCGGGCGAAGCCAAGGTGAAGGAGATCAGAGTCTTCATGGCTGCTCTGCTCGGACTTATCGGAGGATTTCTACTCGGACATCATTTCGACTTTGGCGCAGAGCTTGTACTTATGATGTACCTCTTCGTGCTGCTCTTCATGATAGGCTTTATCGACAGAGATACGATGGAGATTCCGCCGTATCTGAACTATACTATACTTATACTTGGAATAGCTGCCATATGGCTTGTTCCGGATGTTACGATCAAGGAGAGGCTGATCGGATGTATCTGCATCAGTCTGCCGCTCAGACTGATCAACTTCATCATTCCGGATGCCTTCGGCGGCGGAGATATCAAGCTTATGTTTGCGGCAGGCTTCCTTCTTGGATGGAAGATTATACTTGTCGGTTTTATATTTGGTATATTTATCGGTGGTTTCATCGGCGTTGTTGTTCTTATCAGAAAGAGGAAGGGTGGCAAGGATCATATGCCATTCGGTCCGTCGCTCTGCCTCGGTATCGGCATCGCCGTGATCTATGGCATGGATATCGTAAACTGGTATGGTGATATACTTGCGGCACAGATGACACACTAACAGAAAAAATCAGCTCGCACTGAGCTGATTTTTTTGTGAGATTGATGACTGAAGAATTATGACATATATCCTACATATAAAAAAATCGTAGAGTCAACTGGGAGGAAGGCTTTACGGTGTTTTTGCTTTATGAATTGAATCTGTATTTCATGACCTGAATTAGATGCTTTATTGCACGAACCTCAGGTTCGGTCAGTCCGGATACATCTATAATGTGTCGATTTTCAAACTCAAGAAGGTAGTCCGTGGAAACATCAAATACCCTGGCAATTTCTATCAGAACATCATATGATGGCAGGCGAATATCATTTTCGTAGGCACTGATCGACGATTTCTTGACGCCAACACGGCGCGCCAATTCTTCTTGTGACCAGCTTCTCTGCAGACGCAGAGACTTAATGATATTTCCGAGATTTACCATAATAACCTCCAAATAATTTGAAACGCATAACTAAAAAACTGCTTTTGTGGAGAGGATAGCTAGTGATATTGAATGCCTATAGTCTCCACTGATAGTGTACTAAGGATAGTGTATCAAATGTAACATGATTTATAGTGGAAAAAGTACACATATAGTTGACAGTGACTAAGAGTTTATTGTAAAATATAAATGTATTATTTTAAGCAATTGATGTGAAATATGATACACTCACTGCAATATGCAGGAGGATTAATACATATTAGGTAAAATCATGGAAACGTGATGACACAAAGCTCCAGAGCCTGTCAAATGGTAGTCAGCTACACCGAAATTCGGTTTTTATATACGGATTATTTGGACGATCACCAAACCCGGGACTGGTAGAATATCAGTTCCGGGTTTTTGGTTTCTATATGATTTTATCAAGTGAATATTTATCTAGAAATAACAAAGAAAGTGAGGGACGAGAATGAAAAAAAAGAAAGGACGAAGTAGATTTTTATCGATGTTTATGGCTCTTATGATGACATTATCCATAGTGTCGTATTATGGGGTGTCTAAGAGCAGTAAAAAAGGCAGAGTTGAGGCTGCAGGGACAATAAATATTACAGGACAACAAATAGCTGATTATGCCAATTCAAAAGTTGGGTCGTATTATACGTATGGTTATTGTTTGTCTTGGGTCGCAGATGTTTTTCAAGAATTGGGAGCAACTAGGTCTTCAGATTGTTGTGCATATCACTATAGTTTAGGACGTATTGTATCTACATCAAGAGATAATATACCTATTGGAGCTGACGTGTTTTTTTCCGGTAGTTCTGTATATTGTGATCCGGCAGAAGGTGGATGCGGAAATATGTGTGGACATGTTGGAATATATGTGGGAAATGGACAAGTGGTTCATGTGATAAATGGAGTTCAAAAGAATTCATTAGCTGAATTGGATTCATATAGCAATTTGACATATATAGGTTGGGGGTATCACGGAAATGTTAACATTACTGATGCTGATACAACGCCGCCGACCATCACCAACGCAAAAATCAGTGAAATTACATCTGATGGATATAGAGTTGAATGTGATGTAAGTGATAATAAGGGACTTGACAGGGTTGAGATACCATCGTGGACTAACTATAATGGTCAGGATGATCTGGCATGGCATAGAGCAACCGTATCAAACGGACATGTATCTTATTTTGTGAAAATCTCTGATCATAATAACGAATCCGGAAAGTACTATACTGATATATATGCATGGGATAAAGCAGGAAATTGTACTACTAAAAAGGGGTTCTCCATTGATGTGCCATGTAAAACACATTCATATAATAATGGAACTGTGACACAAAAACCAACTTGTACCGTTAATGGTATAAAGACTTATAAGTGTACAGTCTGTGGAAGTACAAAAACAGAAGTGATTGAAGCAATAGGAAATCATACATGGGATAACGGAGTATTAACAACTGAGCCTTCTTGTGAGGATGAAGGCGTGAAAACATATACATGTTCTGTATGTGGAGATAAATATACAGAAGATGTTCCGGCACTTGGTCATTCCTATGATGAAGGAACTGTGATCCGAGAGAGTACAAGGTGGTCTTCTAAGGCAGTTGAATATATCTGTGCAACCTGTGGTAAGAAAAAGACAGAGACTATCGAGGATGACGGAACCGTATGGACAGACAGCGTTGAACTTGACAAGACATCTGTAGAAATGGGCGAAGAAGATGTTGTAAAGCTTACGGCAACTGTACTTCCGGAAGATGCAAAGGATAAGTCTGTTGTCTGGACATCAGGAGACAGCAGTGTGGCAACAGTAGATAATGACGGTAATGTGACGGCGGTTGCAGAGGGAGAGACTACAATCCGCGCTACTGCAGCAGATTCAATACTTCCGATAAAAGAGTATCGCTCAAGAACAATTGTTGATTATGAAACACAAACAACAACCGATAAAGATTCTCTTGGAAGTGAATGGGAGTATGTGGATGAGGAAACCACTACGACCTATGGTGACTGGGGTCCTTGGAGCGGATGGTCAAAAACTCCTTACACAAAATCAGATACGAGAGATCTTGAATCAAGAAATGTAGCTGCAACATATAAAACACAATATAACTACAGTAAATATGCACAGTATTCTGACGGTACAGGCTGGAGCGGGCCGAGTGAAGGATACTGGAGTGGAATATACTGTGGTTATCGCGTAGAGAGAGGCTGGAGTGATTCGGCGCTCAGTGCTTATGACAGCGATGGTTCGATAATCCTCTACGGACGTTCCGGTGATACCTGGTATAACCAGACGAC
>CAMNMC010000098.1 GCA_946544235.1 uncultured Lachnospiraceae bacterium
CTTACGGTAACAAATACCAGACAGGGTGTCATCCCTACCGGAATAGAGACATGTGTCTTTGAACTTATTGGTCTGTCCATACTGTTTATTCTGATGATAATTCTGTTCATAAGACGTAAGAACAGATATTGTGAAGAGGAATAACTAAAACTAAAGCGATGCATCGATTGTGGTGCATCGCTTTTTTGTTGAATGATGCAATAGAACCGGTGCATCGTTTTTGAGTTTCAATATGTACATTTTTCCTCAGCAGTTATTTTTTCTTTGGTATTCAGATTATTCCGAAATCGCATCATCCTGTTTATGCTTGTCCCAGAAAATGAATCCCAGCAGGAAAACATAAATTGCTACTGAATAGAAAAATGTGAATGCCAAAAGGGGAACTGATACTTCGTTTTTGTTTTTCATTGATCATAACACCTTACTTTATTTGTTATTTATGTAGATTACGCTCTGATTTGTAATGCAATTATAGCATTAAAACGCTGTTTCTACCAATGGATTATCTTGAATATTTTACCACTTGTTATAATACGTTGTATAAAGTATAATCAATTCATAAGGTTGTATGTGCGGCGGAAGAGCGAATATCTGAGGCACAGGCAGGGTGTTACTGTGATCTGCGAACACCGTGCCAGGGGTTATTTTTTATAGAAAGTGGCGTGTTTTCTATGGGCAAATTTGTTATCAAGGAAGCAAAGACAGAGATGGAGAATAAAATATCATTAACAGGGTCTGATAAATAAGACTAGCCGTTCCTTTATTTGTAAAAATGTCAGGGCGGCTTTTCCTATATATATGAATCTGAGTTTCTTATTATATAAAAAACTTCGCGGATGCGTTGCAGCACTAGTTGCTGCTTGACGGATGTCTGCTGTGTGATGTATGGCAGCTATCTGCTGTTTAGATGCTGTGTGATGTATGGCGGCTATTTACTTTGGGGACATTGTGTGATTCGGAAAGGGATTGGATATGGTACATATTTTAGTAGTTGAAGATGATGAAAGATTAAATAAACTTGTCTGTACATTTCTTTCAGATAATGGGTTTTCCGCGACGGGCTGTATGACTGTAAATGACGCCTACGACGAGATGTATAACAATCTGTATGAAATGATCATATCGGATATCATGCTGCCGGGTACGGACGGGTATGAATTTGCCAAAACCATCAGAGGTATAAATAAGACCATACCGATACTTTTCATGTCCGCAAGGGATGATCTTGCATCTAAACAGAGGGGATTCCAGATAGGTATAGACGATTATATGGTAAAACCGATAGAACTGGACGAACTTCTGATGAGGGTAAATGCTCTTCTCAGAAGAGCAAATATTGAGCAGGAAAGAAAAATAACCGTTGGAAACCTTACGCTTGATGCCGATGCGATGACTGCAGAGATAGACGGTGAGGAGATTGCGCTTACAACAAGAGAATTCAATATCATATTTAAGCTTCTTTCTTATCCGAAGAAGACCTTTTCGAGAGCGGCACTTATGGATGAATTCTGGGGGATCGATTCTGATACGAGTCTCAGGGCGGTTGATGTATATGTTACCAAGCTGCGTGATAAGCTGTCGGATTGTGACGGATTTGAGATAAAGACTGTGCGTGGATTGGGATATAAGGCGGTTTATATTTGAACTTGGTAAGGAGCGGCAGATAGTGGTGAAACGTAAATATATAAGTCTGTCCGGAGATGAGCATATTGTTATTTCAAGAAATAAAGCCTCCGGGGATGAAAAAAGAGAAGATGAAAAAAAGAGCGGCGGTGCGATCGAAAATGCCTTCGGAGTCGGTAAGGTCAGGGAGTCCCGTTTTCCGCTGTCGCTTTTCTGGATAATCCTGGGGTCCTTACTTGTGCTTGCCGGAGTTCATATCGGAATCATTTTACTGATGCAGAAGTTTGAGTGGCCGGCGATCATTCAGGCACATGTAATGGTATTTTACTGGCTTTTCGTTGCCGGGCTGCTGACGTTATATGTCAGAAATACCATCAGGAAGATATATGATGTACCGCTTCAGGAATTGTCGGATGTTACGAAAGAAGTGGCCAAGGGTAATTTTGATATCAGTATAGAGCCGATTCATACAGCTGAGGATAAGATTGATTATCTGGATGTGATGATAAATGATCTGAATATCATGATCGAGGAGCTGGGGAGCATAGAGACCCTGAAACAGGACTTCATATCGAATGTGTCACATGAACTGAAGACACCAATGGCAGTTATCAAAAATCATGCCGAGCTTATGCAGACGCCGGGATGTACGCCGGAAAGGATGAAGGAATATGCCGGTATCATAGAGGAGGCGTCAGTCAAGATGACGGAGCTCGTCTCAAATATCCTGAGGCTCAATCGTTTAGAGCATCAGAGGATAGCTCCGGAACTGTCCGAGGTTGATATCTCAAGAAATCTATGCGATTCAATAATTCAGTTTGAGGACCGTTGGGAGAAGAAAAATATAGAAGTTGACGTGGATGTTGAGGATAGAGCGGTGATTCGTTCCGATCCTGACATGCTGGAGCTTGTCTGGAATAATCTTCTTTCAAATGCAATCAAATTTACGCCTGAGGGCGGACATATAGGTGTCAGACAGTACAGCACAGATAAATGCATAACAGTCACCGTTACTGATGACGGATGCGGGATGACGGAGGAAACAAGGAAGCATATATTTGACAAATTCTATCAGGGAGATACGTCCCATGCTACAGAGGGGAACGGTTTGGGCCTCGCTCTGACATTAAGGATAATCAGGCTTCTTGACGGAGAGATAAGCGTTGAGAGTGAACCCGGAAAAGGCAGCTGTTTTACAGTAAGATTAAAGAAATAAAAAGAAATAGAAAAAAGAGGACCGGAAAGTCAGGATGAAAAATGGCTTTTCGGTCTTTTTATTTTGCACCGTTCCGTAATGATTTATAAATATGTCTAAATGTGCGGGTTCGTCCGAAAAAACGGTGAAATTAACAAAACAGAAACAAAACTCAAACATTTGTTAAAAAAACCTTGTGTATATTTATGCCAATGAAAGATGAAAAGGACAGACGGTAAGTTTACCGGTGACGCAAAGGAATGTAAGGAGGATGAACAGAATGCAGAAATATGATGATAAAGAAAGGCAGAACGGACCGATAGAGGTAAAGGAACTTACAAAGGATTACGGACACGGAAGAGGTGTATTTGACGTAAGCTTCTGTGTCGGCGAAGGAGAGACGCTTGGTTTTCTCGGACCGAACGGAGCCGGAAAATCAACAACGATGAGGCATCTGATGGGATTTTCAAAGCCTCAGAAGGGCCTGGCCTTGATAAATGGTCTGGACACCTGGAAGAAGCACAGCAGATTGATAAGAGATGTCGGATATCTTCCCGGAGAAGTAAATCTTCCCGATGGTCTGGATGGATACGGGTTCATAAATATGATGAGAGGTCTTAAGGGCATTGACGGAAGTGATGAGTACGCCTGCAAAAGACTTAAGGAATTGCTGGATATATTTGAGCTTGATCCGTCAGGAAGTGTAAAAAGGATGAGTATAGGCGAGAAAAGGAAGCTGGCTGTTGTAACTGCATTTATGGATGATCCGAAGATACTGCTTCTGGATGAGCCTACATCGGGACTGGATCCTGTAATGCAGGAAAGATTTACGGGATTCATCCGGGATGAGAAGAAAAGAGGGAAAACCATACTTCTCTCGAGCCATATTTTTTCGGAGGTTGAAGCTCTTTGTGACAGGATAGCGATCATTAAGGATGGGCGGCTGGTTTCAACACTTGACTCGGCAGACGTTAAGCACGGGCTGAAAAATGTATTTACAGTGTATTTTGCAGACGAAGGAAGTATGAAGGAATTTACGGAAAGCAGTGCTAAGGTTCGGGGATTTACCGGTGATCGAAGCAGCCTGGACCTGGGAAATACTATACAGAGTGTGGACATGGGAAACTGTTCGTGCAGCGTATCGGTGGATGACGGAAATATAAATACATTCATAAGACTGCTGTCATCCTTCAGGATCAAGGGTTTCAAGGAACATTCGGTCAGTCTGGAAGAGTTTTTCATGCATTTTTATAAAAATGATAAAAGCTTTGCACTGGGATAATACGATGATAAAAAGCCGGAACGTACAGTGAATGGAAGAGAGAACGGATAAAAAGCCGGAACGTAAAGTTAACGGAAGGGAGTAAAGATAATGGGTTTGGATGATAAGAGGACCATGGATCACTCTGAGGAAGTCATTAGGGTAGATCATATAACAAAGGATTACGGACATGGAAGAGGTGTATTTGATTTTGATTTTTCAATCAGAAAGGGCGAGGTTTACGGACTTGTAGGGACCAATGGCAGCGGGAAGACTACGACTATGAGGCAGCTTATGGGATTTCTGAAACCTGACAAGGGTCAGTGCAGTATACTTGGCATACCGTCATGGAAGACATCTCACAAATATATGAACAGAGTCGGCTATGTTCCGGGAGAGATTGATTTTCCGGATGTCGGGAGCGGAAGTGATTTCCTGAGGCTTCAGGCACAGTTCCTTGGAATTAAGGATATGGAATATATAAATGAATTGATAGATATGTTTAAGATAGATGTAAGTGCAGGACTCAGGAGAATGAGCAAGGGCATGAAGCAGAAGACCGCACTGGTCGCAGCTTTTATGGGTAAACCGGATGTTCTGCTGCTGGATGAACCATCTACGGGGCTTGATCCTTTGATGAGAGATACGCTTATAGAACTTATATTACGAGAGAAAAAAAGAGGATGCACCGTATTTATGAGCAGTCATATTTTTAAGGAGCTTGATGATACCTGCGACAGAGTCGGTTTCATCCATAACGGGAGATTTATAGAGGAGATCAACAGCAGCGTTTACTCTGACAGGGAGGAGAAGAGATACCGGATAGGCTTCGAGACGGATGAGAAGTTCAGAAACTTCATGGAGGCGAATCCTTTCGAGGTTGAGAGCTTTAGCCGGGAGCATCGACACGTGATCATAAAGGTGGCTTCAGGCCGGGCGGCTGATGCCAATACACTTATGAAAATACTGGCCGGATACAGCGTGAGATATATGAAGTATATGCCTTACACACTTGAAGATTATTATATGGAAAATATAGAAAGCAAAGTCAGCTAAATGAGGAGGATGAAAAATGTTCAGTTTACCGCTTTTTAAACAATCAATTAAATCAAACTGGGTTATCTGGTCGGCAATGACGGGGGTAATGACTATACTCTGTATACAGTTTGCTGCACTGGAAATGACACAGCCTATGCTGTTTACGATATTTTACGGGATGATGACAACGATACTTCCGGGCATCTATGTTCTGGTGACATCAAATAAACTTATAGCCGGTCAGGTTGACAAGGGCTCCATGGCATATGTATTATCAACATCCGTCAGGCGTGAAGCAGTTGCTTTTACACAATCGGTATTTATGATCACGTCACTGGCGCTTATGTTCGGAATTGAAACGCTTGCACATATTGCAATCAATTCATCGAACCCGATAAGCATGGCAACGATCGGATATACAGGTCTTGCAGGAAATATAACAACAAAGATGATCATAGAAGTAAATATCTCGGCCTTTGTAGTGTGTCTCACGCTTGCGGCAGTGTGTATGGCTTTTTCGGGAATCTTCAATTCTTCGAAGTATTCACTCGGACTCGCCGGAGCATTTGTGGGAGAATCAATACTTGTAAATATGCTTTCAATGTTTGGAAGGCTGGGAGTTGACGGCCTTAAGGATATGAAATATGCCACAATATGTTCCTTCTACGATTATGAATCGGTTCTTTTCGGTAAGGCTGACTGGGCAGAACATCTGATAATCCCTTCAGTTATAGCTTTGGCAGCTTTCGTGACAGGCGCAGTGGTATTTAAGAAGAAGGATCTGCCGCTGTAAGAGAAATACAGGGCACTACTAAGCCGTATCATCAAGCAAACAAATATCTTTTTGTAAGAAAAAAATTGACAGATACCTTGAAATGTGTATAATTTAATTCATCTGAATAAAGTAAACCGATGACGTGGAGATAACGGTGAAAGATGTGCACCCAGAGATCGAACCCGGAGCATCAGGCAGTGACATAGTTATTGCGAGGATGTGAGGCTGGAAGGTTCGTTGTAACAGTTCATCAAATGGACCACCGAGGGAACAGGGAAAGCCTTTGATCTATTGCCGAATGGCAGAAAGGTAAGTATCATGTTACGTGTGCGAGCGTTAATCGCTGGGGATATGATGGTATCCCGACAGAGTGCAGTAAGCTTATATAAGCCGAAGCTTTATCAAGAGCTGAGAAGGCCGGTATAGGTAAACTGAAATAAGGTGGCACCGCGAATGATTTTTCGTCCTTAGTCTGACTTAGAGTCGGACTAAGGACTTTCTTTATGTTTATGACGAGCGTGCAACATAAAATGACTCCGGAGGAGTCATTAATGAAATGCAGAAGGAGGAGTGAGGTCGATGATGATCACAGAAAAAAGTAAACTGAAACAATATGCGCAGGATTACAGAAGAGTTCCTGTTGCGAAGGCTGTGCTTTCCGATGCGGCAACCCCGATCGAGGTTATGCGTAGACTGAAAAAAGTCAGCAGGCACTGCTTTATACTTGAAAGCGTGGAGAGTCAGAAATACTGGGGACGCTACACCTTCCTCGGCTATGATCCTTCTCTGGAGATAAGCTGCAGTGATTACAAGATGAATATAAAAAATGTTCGCAGCGGAGAGAATGAAGAGATTGTACTCGGTAAGGACAGTGAATACGAAAAACCTGAGGATTATCTGAGACATCTCATAGCTGAGAACAAAAGCCCGAGAGTTGAAGGGCTGCCGACCTTTACAGGTGGGCTGGTAGGGTATTTTGCATATGACTATATCAAATATGCAGAGCCTCGATTAAAGCTTGATGCGAAAGATGAGGACGGCTTCAAGGATATGGATCTTATGCTTTTCGATAAGGTTATAGCCTTCGACAATATCATGCAGAAGATAATCATGATCGTGAATATTTCGACCGACGATCTTGATAAGAATTATGAGCTGGCTGTGAGTGAACTGAATGAGATGGAGGCGCTTGTCACATCCGGTGAGAAGGCTGACATTCCTAAAGGAAAGCTTCTTTCAGATTTCAGAGGACTCTTCAGCAAGGAAGCCTACGAGGCAATGGTTGAGAAAGGAAAATACTACATCCACGAGGGTGACATCTTCCAGGTGGTTCTTTCAAACAGATTTGAGGCGGATTTCTCAGGAAGCCTCTTCGATACCTACAGAGTGCTTCGTTCAACCAATCCATCACCATACATGTTCTACTTCGGAAGTGATGATATGGAGCTTGCGGGAGCATCTCCGGAGACTCTGGTTAAGGTGGACAACAGAGAAACCTACACCTTCCCTCTTGCGGGAACGAGACCGAGAGGCGCAAATGATGCAGAGGACAAGGCGCTTGAAGAAGAATTACTTGCGGATGAGAAGGAACTGGCAGAGCACAATATGCTGGTCGACCTCGGAAGAAATGATATCGGAAGGGTCGCAGAGTTCGGCAGCGTTAAGGTTGAGCATTATATGGATGTTCAGAGGTATTCACACGTAATGCATATCGGTTCAACGGTTCACGGAACACTGAGAGAAGATAAGGATGCACTTTCTGCATTATCTGCAATCCTTCCGGCAGGAACACTTTCCGGAGCACCGAAGATAAGGGCCTGTGAGATAATAAATGAGCTTGAGGACAGCAAGCGAGGCGTTTACGGCGGAGCGGTCGGATATATTGATTTCACAGGAAATCTTGATACATGTATAGCCATAAGGCTGGCTTTCAAAAAGGGCGACAAGGTATTTGTCAGAGCAGGCGCAGGAATTGTTGCTGACAGCGTTCCAGAGAAGGAATACCAGGAGACGATCAATAAGAGTAAGGCAGTCATGAATGCTCTTCATGAAGCGGATGAGATGTAAACTGGTCATGAAAAATGCCGCTTCACAAAAACAAAGTGGCAGAATGATGAGATCATGGCGTGATGATATATAAAGTTAGTTAGAAAGGATGTGGAAAAATGATACTCCTTATAGATAATTACGACAGCTTTTCGTATAATCTCTATCAGTTGATCGGAAGCATAAATCCGGACATCAGGGTTATAAGAAATGATGAAATGACTGTCGAAGAAATAGAAGATCTGGCACCGAGCCACATAATCCTCTCACCGGGACCGGGCAAGCCGTCCGATGCGGGAATATGCGAGGATGTAGTAAGAAAACTGGCAGGAAAGATACCTATCCTCGGCGTATGCCTCGGACATCAGGCGATATGTGAGGTTTACGGGGCGAATGTAACCTACGCGAAGCGTTTGATGCATGGTAAGCAGTCAATATGCTCGATAGAGGATGATGACATATTTGACGGAGTCGGTCACAGAACAGCTGAGCTCGCTGATTATGGCAGCACTATCACGACGGCCGGAATGACCGGTGAAGCCGGCGCATCAGGGAATGGGGCGGCAGGAAGATCAGCCGGCTCAGAGAATGATAAAAAGAGAAAACTCAGAGTTGCGAGATATCATTCACTTGCAGCAAAGGAAGAGGGCTTCCCGGAGGAGCTTAAGGTTATAGCTGTTGCGGATGATGACGGCGAGATAATGGCAGTAAGGCACAGGAATTACATGGTTTATGGATTGCAGTTCCACCCGGAATCAATCCTTACGCCTGAGGGAATGATGATACTTGCGAATTTCCTGAGATAAAGGAAAAATATGAGTATCTGCCTGATGCAACAAGATGCGAAGGTAAGAGCAATACAGTGATCATACGTGATGAATGAAGTGATGGTTATCATTCGGAATCGTGAACCGAAAATTATTTGATTGTTAATGCTAAGATATAAATCATAAAAATGTATTGAATACGGAGGAATAATAAGATGATCAAGGAAGCAATCGAGAAGATAGTTAATAAGCAGGACCTTACATTTGATGAGGCATACACAGTAATGAACGAGATAATGAGCGGCGAGACAACGCCTACACAGAACGCAGCATTTCTTTCAGCTCTTTCAACCAAGAGTGCAAAGGCTGAGACAACAGATGAAATCGCCGGTTGTGCAGCTGCCATGAGAGCACATGCAACACAGGTAGAGACAGGCATGGAGATTTTTGAGATAGTCGGTACAGGCGGAGACAATGCGCAGAGCTTCAATATTTCAACAACATCTGCTATAATCGCTGCAGCAGGCGGTATGAAGGTTGCTAAGCATGGTAACAGAGCTGCTTCTTCAAAATGCGGAACAGCTGACTGTCTTGAGGCTCTCGGTGTAAATATCCAGCAGGACCCTGAGAAGTGTATTGAACTTCTGAACGAGGTTGGAATGTGCTTCTTCTTCGCTCAGAAATATCACAGCTCAATGAAATATGTTGGTCCGATCAGAAAGGAACTTGGTTTCAGAACCGTATTTAACATTCTCGGACCGCTTACCAATCCCGGAAAGCCACAGATGCAGCTTCTTGGTGTATATGATGAATATCTTGTTGAGCCGCTTGCACGTGTACTTGTAAGTCTCGGCGTTAAGAGAGGAATGGTTGTATATGGACAGGATAAGCTGGATGAAATATCACTCAGCTCACCGACAACTATCTGCGAGATCAAGGACGGATGGTACAGATCGAGTGTGATCAGACCTGAGGATTTCGGATTCACAACCTGCGACAAGAGTGAGCTGGTCGGCGGTACTCCTGAAGAAAATGCAGCTATCACAAGAAGAATTCTCGGCGGTGAGGAGAAGGGTGCAAAGAGAAATGCAACTCTCATGAACGCAGGTGCTTCACTTTATATCGGTGGTAAGGCTGATTCAATCGCAGATGGAATCAAGCTTGCTGCAGAGCTTATCGATTCAGGCAAAGCGCTTGAGACACTCGAGAAGATGATTGTTGTAAGTAATCGATAATATATTTATAAATGATTTATTTGTTTATTCTGAGTTGCAAAGCACAAAATACTTGAAATTGTCAATAACAGAGTGAATGTTAAATATAAATAACTGGGTTGCGTGATGAAATAATATTATGAAGTTTGAATTAATGATTTGTTCTTGATATTGTATTTCAGTATGTGACATCTCAAAATTGAGTTATTGTTGAGCAGAGGTATAAAAAATGATTCTTGATGAGTTAGCCGCATCAACGCGAAAAAGAATAGAAAAGGAAAAAGAGATAATTCCATATGACACCCTGAAGGAGCAGGCTGAGGCTGTAGCAAGAGCAGAGTGTGAGGCATTAAAGAAGGAAGACCGCTCTGAAATTAAGGCAGACAGATACGAATTTGCCTTTGAGAAAGCACTTTCAAAGGAAGGCCTTTCAATCATATCGGAGGTCAAGAAGGCTTCTCCTTCCAAGGGAGTTATTGCTGAGGATTTTCCTTATGTCAGAATAGCTGCTGAGTATGAAGAGGCAGGGGCAGATGCGATCAGCTGCCTCACTGAGCCGGAACGTTTCAAGGGCAGTGATCTATATCTGAAGGAGATAGTGAAGAACGTTAAGATTCCTGTACTCCGTAAGGATTTTACAGTTGATAAATACATGATCTACCAGGCAAAGCTCATGGGTGCATCTGCAGTACTTCTTATTGCTGCTATACTTTCAGATAAGGAACTGCAGGACTATTATGAGACAGCCGATGGTCTGGGTCTCTCATGTCTCTTTGAGGCTCATGATGCCGAGGAGGTCAGGAGATGTCTGGCTGCCGGCGCGAGAATAGTCGGAGTGAATAACCGTAACCTTAAGGATTTTACGGTTGATATAAAAAACAGTATCAGACTGAGAGATATGGTTCCGAATGACAGAATATTTGTTTCTGAAAGCGGAATGATGGTTCCTGAGGATGTTATAAGGCTCAGAGAAAATGGTACCGATGCGGTTCTGATCGGCGAGATGCTGATGAGAAGCAGCGACAGAAGAGGACTGATTAAAACGCTGAAGGCCAGATAATAGAAGGTTATATTTATGATTAAAAATACAACTAAAATAAAAATCTGCGGTCTTACACGCGAAGAGGATATCGAGGTTGTCAACAGATTCCTTCCGGAGTATATCGGTTTTGTTTTCTGGCCAAGGAGTAAACGTTTTGTCGACAGAGAGAAAGCGGCGGCTCTGAAGTCAAAGCTTGATAAGAGGATTGAAGCGGTCGGTGTCTTCGTTGATGAAGATATTGAGGTTGTTGCAGGACTTCTGAAGGATGGAATCATTGATATTGCTCAGCTTCACGGAAACGAGTCTGAAGAGTATATCAGTGAGCTGAAGAGGATCTCCGGGAAGGAAGTTATCAAGGCATTCAAGGTGCCTAAAAACAGCGAGAATTCGGTTGAACATGGATCGGCAGATAATAAGAGCATAAGTTTGGCGGAGGCTCAGAACGAGCTGAGACAGAGAATCATGGATTCACCTGCAGATCATATTCTTCTTGATTCCGGTATGGGTTCGGGCAAAACCTTTGACTGGAGCAGCATCGGAGATTTCGGAAGACCATATTTTCTTGCCGGAGGACTGGATACGGAGAATGTTCGTGAGGCCGTGGAAAAGCTGAGTCCCTATGCGGTTGATGTAAGCTCCGGAGTCGAGACAGACGGACGGAAGGATGCCGGGAAGATAAAAAGATTTATTGAATCGGTTCGATGGCGTCGGGAGGATTTGTAGATCTGTCGAGGCTGTTCGATGGCGTCGGGAGGATTTGTAGATCTGTCGAGGCTGTTTGATGGCGTCGGGAGAAATAATTATTTCGAAATATTCAGGAACAGGGATTATTTATTGTTTAGATATATAATTAACCATATGATTATGTTGAAAAACTAAATGTTATCTTCAATTATCGATTATAATCAATAGATAACGATATATAGAATACGAGTTACAAATAAGGAGATTGAGATGGAAGAGAGTAAAAAGGGAAGATTCGGAAAGTTCGGTGGACAGTACATTCCGGAGACTTTGATGAATGAGATAAAGAAGCTTGAGAAGGCGTATGAGCACTATAAGAATGATCCGGAGTTCATAGCTGAGCTGGATGATCTCTATAAGAATTATGCAGGCAGACCGTCTATGCTTTACTATGCAGAGAAGATGACAAAGGATCTGGGCGGTGCGAAGATTTATCTGAAGAGAGAGGATCTGAACCATACAGGTGCGCACAAGATAAATAATGTTCTCGGACAGATACTTCTTGCCAAGAAGATGGGCAAGACCAGAGTTATCGCAGAGACAGGTGCCGGTCAGCATGGTGTTGCAACTGCAACGGGAGCTGCACTTTTCGGAATGGAATGCGAGATATTTATGGGTGAGGAGGATACTAAGCGCCAGGCTCTGAACGTATACAGAATGGAGCTTCTCGGTGCAAAGGTTCATCCGGTAAAAACCGGTACAAGAACTCTTAAGGATGCCGTTAACGAGTGCATGAGAGAGTGGACCAAGAGGGTTGATGATACACTGTATGTTCTCGGTTCGGTTATGGGACCTCATCCTTTCCCGACGATCGTAAGAGATTTCCAGTCGGTTATTTCCAAGGAAGCAAGAGAGCAGATCCTTGAGAAGGAAGGCAAGCTTCCTACAGCTGTTGTTGCCTGTGTAGGCGGCGGAAGCAATGCAATGGGTATGTTCTACAACTTTATAAATGACAAGGACGTAAGGCTTATCGGCTGCGAGGCTGCCGGCCGTGGCGTCGATACCTACGAAACTGCAGCAACCATAGCTACAGGAACCATGGGCATCTTCCACGGTATGAAGTCGCTTTTCTGCCAGAATGAATATGGTCAGATCGCACCGGTTTATTCTATTTCTGCCGGACTTGATTATCCGGGAATCGGACCTGAGCATGCATATCTCAACGATATCGGACGTGCGGAATATGTTCCGGTTACTGATGAAGAGGCTGTAAATGCATTTGAATACATCGCTAAGCAGGAGGGAATCATTGCGGCGGTTGAGTCGTCACATGCCATCGCTCACGTGATGAAGATCGCTCCAACTATGAGTAAGGATGATGTTATAATCGTCTGCCTTTCAGGACGTGGAGATAAGGATGTTGCCGCAATCGCAAGATACCGCGGTGTTGAACTGTATGAGTGATGCAAAATAAGTGAATTGATTGTGAGAAAATACTATAGAATTGCTGGCTGATTGCTGCTGTTTGAACAGGTAAAAATGATGTTTTACAAGTGGCATTGACCAGTATGAAAACAGTATGATTTTATTGAAAGAAGAGGCTGTGATATGAGTAATATTTATAAAGCATTTGAAAATAAAAAAGCATTTATCGCATTTCTGACTGCCGGCGATCCGGACTTTGAGACAAGCGTAGAGTGCTTCAAGGCTGTTGCAAGAGCCGGAGCAGATCTGATCGAGGTTGGCATTCCTTTCTCTGACCCGATAGCTGAGGGACCTGTAATTCAGGAGGCTGATCTCAGGGCGCTTGACAGCGGAATGACAACAGATAAGGTATTTGAACTGGTAAAGGAAGTTAGAAAAGAGACTGATGTTCCGATGGTATTCATGTCTTATATTAATCCTATTTACCACTATGGTGCAGAGAAATTCTTTGAGAAGGCAGCTGAGGTCGGAATCGACGGAGCCATCATTCCTGATATGCCTTATGAAGAGAAGGATGAGCTGGCCGGTGCGGCTAAGAAGTTTGGACTGGATATCATTTCGATGATCGCTCCAACATCTGAGGAGAGAATTAAGATGATCGCAAAGGAAGCTGAAGGCTTCATCTACGTAGTATCGTCACTTGGAGTTACAGGCGTAAGAAGCGAGATCAACACTGATCTTGGCTCGATGATGAACCTTGTTCGCGAGGTGACAGATGTTCCTGCAGCAATCGGATTCGGTATCAGCACACCTGAACAGGCACGCAAAATGGCGGGATATGCAGATGGTGCGATTGTCGGTTCTGCTATGGTTCGTATTGTTGCCGCAGAAGGAAAGAATGCTCCTCTGAAACTGTATGAATATGTGAAGAGTATGAAGGAAGCACTCGCATAATTTCATAAGACTCATGATTAAATAATGACTTTAGAAAACCGGCGGAGCAGCTGTACAGGCGCTCCGCCGGCTTATTATTTTTAATCGAGAAATGCCTGAATATATACTTACAGTTTACTGACAAAACAGCGTGTTTGTGTTATAATTATTATGTTGCCGGCAGCTATATATATTTACTTCTTCAGGTCACGATGGTGGTCGCGGGTTCGAGTCCCGTCAGCCTGTTTCAGGCTGTAGCTCAGCAGGTTAGAGCACCATGAATAATGTGTCGATGTCGCCGGTCCTTTACATGCACAGCTATTGTCACTTACTTCCGAGGGATTTAAACAGCCACTGGCTGTATATTGTAGTAGCGGCAAGATATTTAGTGTTAAAGAAAGGGGAAGAGTATGAAGAGTATTTACGCAGATTATCTTTTTGACAAGTACATATTTGTTTCAAATGGCGAAACAGGAACTGATCAGTTTGAAACACTGTTTGCTCTGGCGAATCTCTTCAATATCAGGATTATTGAAGGTGAGAAGCTGGTCTCAGGGGATATGATTAAATATGCAGCTTCCCGTCTGGGGCAGAATGTTCCTGAACCTTTTTACAGAGGATTCCCGCAGTCTGTAAGGGAATTATCGCCTGACAAGCTTCTGTTTGATCAGCTTGTTCATTATACGATTACCTATGGTTTTGGCAATTTCTCTGAAGCAGGGCATTCACTCTTTGAGGAAAACTTTGAGAGAACTGCATTTAAGGAGAATGCGGACATCAGGGAGTTCAGGATCATAACTGAAGAAGAGGCGGTATACGCGCTGGCGGAGATTGTAAATGATCTTCTTGCGGGGACCAGACCTCTCAGTGAAGGCCAGTATAATCTGGTTAAAGAATATATTACCGATCACGGTTTCATGCCTGAAAGCATTGCATCCAAGAATACGGCTGTGAAGCTTCTTATGGATACGAGAAAGCCTGAATTTGCCGATTTTATTATGATGTCTGATGTGATAAAGCTGGTTGATGAGATCAATTATAATCTTTATCAAAGTGAGAATATCAAAAAGCTTAACCTGAAGAATCAGGACAGAAAGTTCATCACAAATGTTATGAACAGGCTTTTTGAAGCAGGCAGGGTTGATATAAGAAGCTGTTTTGAAAAGAAAAAAATATGGAGCGGACTGCTTCATCATATTCATTATACCTCTGGTTCCGATGTGGCAAAGCAGTTTGTCGATGCCATGAGAGGGAAGGAAAACCGGTCGGTTTATTCAGAGTTTGAAAGAGCCATGGCTGAGAAGAATATTACCGATGCAGTGGATAAACTGAAAGCCGGCAAGGGTTCGGCAGCGGTTCTGAGAAATCTGAACTACCTTATCAGCAGATGCGAAAACGTTCAGGATATGGAATATGTCATAAACAGCATCGACAGTGATAATGTGATCGTTCTTCTTCAGCTACTGCTCAGCTATTCGCAGTATAAGCAGGGTAATGAACCACGAACCTTCAAATTTACAAAATATAATATGATGAAGGTACATCCGGAAACCGAAGAAGAGCAAAAGAAGAGAAAGTCTGTTATTACAGTTGGACAGGCAAACATGCTTGCTGCTAAGATAAAGGAAAAGCTTGTACCGACTCTGAGGAATCGACTCGGAAAGGTTTATATAGATCCTGATATGACCAGTTATGCGCTGCCGCTTCAGGAAACTGCAACGCAGGGCGGAATAGGAGTCCTTACAAAAGGTTCAAGGCTAAAACTTCCTGAAACAAAGAAGCTTCGTGCATTCACTTATTGGGAAAAGGCAGATGATATCGATCTTTCTGTATTCGGAATAGATGAAGACGGCTTGAGGCGTGAGTTCTCATGGAGAACCATGAGCGGAAATCAGTCAGAGGCTATAACCTATTCGGGTGATGAAACCAGTGGCTATAATGGAGGCTCGGAGTATTTCGACATAGATCTTGATAAAGTAAGAGAACTCTATCCGAATATGCGATATATGATCTTTTGCGATAATGTATTTTCAGGGCTCAACTTTGATGAATGCTTCTGCAAGGCGGGTTATATGACGAGAGACCTTATTGATTCAGGTGAAGTGTATGAACCGAAAACCGTGAAGTCATCGTTTATTATCAATTGCGGCAGCAGATTTGCATATCTGTTCGGTCTGGACCTTAAGTCCAATGAATTTGTCTGGCTCAATTTTGCCGTGAACAGCAGGGCAAATGTTGCCGGAACGACGAATATGGATTTTGTGCTGGATTACTTCGGTATTACGAATATCATAAATGTATATTCATTCTTTGAAATGATGGCTGAAGAGGTTGTTTCGGACATTGCTGAGGCTGAGATAATCGTGACGAATAAGAATGTCGAATGCGCCGAAGGACAGACGGTTGTCAGAGAATATGATATCGAGAAGATGATGGCTTACATGAATATGTAGATTCCGAGGTGCGTTAAAAGCAGTTGGAAGATATTGCCAGGCCGGTAATCATGTTTGGGCATACAGAATGTCAAATAATGACTGTATTTTTTACAGATAATTCTTATAGACTGAAAACCTAAATACCTATAAAATAGAATCAGGGAAGGAAAAGCTCCCTGATTTTATTATGCATAAAACAATTAACTGTTATTTTGCGGTGGTTCTGTGACGGAATCTGACGTGATAACAGCTATGAATGAGATGCTTTAATGTGAGATTATAAGAGAGGTTTTATATGAATGTTCAGAAATTAAAAATTGATACAAGTGGGTTCAGCATGGATGAGGTTACAAAGATAAACAGAGTAAAGCTTACACCTGCTAAGGTTGCGCTTGACCTGGGAGACGGAAGCGAGAGAGGAGAATACGTTGATCAGGATTACATCATAAACAGACTTGGAAGGCCGCACAGAAATGTGGGACTGATGTACACGTATTATCCGAATGATAAGGAGTGGCCGAAGAGAAGCAGCGAGGCGTATCCGGAGATGGAGATTCGCAGCCAGTGGGAATACCCTTATGATGATTATTTTGTTTATGAAGGCGGCGCAGGCGGAAGTCTTGACGGAAAGCCTTTTGCCGAGATGAGAGATATTCGTCGACATGGTCAGGATGTTACACTCACTCTTACCATTGACTGCAGCTGCAGTGATGAACAGCTTATTGCGATAGCAAAGGATCTCAGGACCTTCGGAAGGATGAGACTTCGTATCAATCACGAATGTTCAGGAAGATGGTTTACACATAATCAGAGATTCAGCTATGAGGAAATAGGGGCATTCTTTGTTAAATTCCATAATATTATCAAGGAACACGCTCCGAATGTGGATACAGTCTTCTGCTCAGGCTTCGCTGATCAGGAGGAAGGCAGAATGGAGCAGGAGGATGCTTTCCTTGAGGCATTCAAGGCGGCCGATGTGTGGTCTTCGGACAGATATCTTGCACTGCATTTCGGATGGCCTTTCGATATCTGTGAGAATGGGGATTTGTCTTATGCGATAAATCCGCTTGATGGTTATATCAAGGGAATAGACGGAACGATCAAGCGCCTCAGAGAGATAAATGGTGGTAAGAAGAAACCATTTTCAGCGACTGAGTTCAATACGGATGGAGATGTTACGGGACCAAAATGCCAGGGACTTGGGCTTCTCAAATTTGCAAAGTATCTGAAGGAGAATGAGCCTGACTGGAATTATAGTATGGCCATGTATCAGTTCAGAGACAGAGGCCGTCTCGGACTTGAGATTGAGGATCCGAACAATCCGAATGTGGGAATCGAGCAGCCACTTATGGATGATTACAAGGTGCTGCTTAATGATCCTTTCTTCCAGCCGGGGCTTAATGTTGTGGATACGATATATGTTAAAAACAGTGAAAAAACCGCCGTTGATCCGGAAACAGCGGATAGTTCAGAGAAGAAGATAGAAGTTGGTAATATACCTCTTCGCTGGGGTGGTGCGGAGGATTCCGAGGGCGTAGAGTTTAAGATTAAGCTTGAGAAAACTCCTGTATTTTTTGATATTGAATTACCGGAAGAGATGAATCTCATGTTTTCCGTAAATGATAAGTGGTTTTATAAAAAGCCTGGTGTTAAGATAATTGATGTTATGTCTGCATTCTTCAGTAAGGATTCCAAGCCTGTTGTTCCGGGCAGTGAAATATCAATGGTCGTATTTGCACCGCCTGCAAATGGTGAGAATCCGGAAACTGATAAGGAAGACTGGGCTGTAAATTATTACACTGAGATGAAGATGCTTCCCAAGTTCAGAATACGTTATGAGGCTTGCGGACCTGTGCGTTAGTTTGTGCATGATGGCGAGCGGAAGAACGGTAAATAATTAATTGTCAGTATGACAGTGAATGGAAGAACTGTAACTGAGAATATGTATATATAAATCTGTACAGAAGAGTGTTCTGCGCATATAAATAGCAGAATGATGGAGATGAGTATGAAATTCAGGGTTGCTTCGATTTTTTCGGATAATATGGTTTTGCAGAGAGATAAGAAGGTCTGTATTTTCGGCGAAGCTGAAGATAACGCACTTATCACTGTGAATTATTCAGACTATGCCGCAAGCGTTGTCGCATCAAATGGACGCTTCAAGCTGTGGCTTCCGGCGATGCCTGCGACGATATATGATAGTGATGATGTCATGAGCTGCGGAAGCGATATGACTATCACTGCACAGTTTCCTTCTGATCGGGGCGAAGCCGGATCAGAGAGTTCTTCGGTTGCCGGCGGTTCTGTCGAAGAAAGCTTATACAGGCCTGAGACAGCTGAGGTTATTTTTAAAAATGTTGTAGTCGGCGAGGTATGGCTGGCCGGCGGACAGTCCAATATGGAATACGAGCTTCAGAATATGACCGGAGCAGAGGAAATATTTGAAGGCCGTGATGCCGGATCGGCATATAACGATCATGTAAGATTTTATTATACCCAGAAGAAGAGCTACATCGATGAGGACTTCCTTAAGTCGGAAAGCGAGACAAGGTGGGAGGTTTTCACGGATGATGGCGTTAAAGCGTGGTCAGCTGCAGGCTTCCTTTTCGCAAGACAGCTTGCGGAGAAGCTTGGCGTTGTCGTAGGTGTTGTCGGCTGTAACTGGGGTGGAACGTCTGCTTCTCACTGGATCGACAGGGAGAGCATATTATCGAATGAAGAGACACGCATCTACGTTGATGAATATGATGAGAAGACCAAAGATAAAACTCCGGAGGAGCAGAAAGAGGAATACGATAAATACGTTGAACATATAACCTGGTGGGATGCTGAGGCGAAGAAGATATGGGCTGTCAGGCCTGATGCAAGCTGGGATGAGCTGATCGAAAAGCTTGGACCGAACCAGTGGCCGGGACCTGTATGCATGTTTACACCTTTCAGACCTGCCGGACTGTATGAATGTATGATCAGCCGTATCATGCCATATACTCTGCGTGGAGTGATTTATTATCAGGGTGAGAGCGATGACCACAGACCGGACAGCTATCATGCTCTTTTCAGCATACTGATAAGAAAGTGGAGAGAATATTTTGAGGATCCTGAGCTGCCGTTTATTCATGTTCAGCTTCCTTGCTGCAGATACGCTGTTGATCCGGACTGGAAGAACTGGCCGCCTATAAGAGAGGCTCAGATGAAGGTATTTAAGGAAGGTCTGGCTGATGGTATTGCAGTAGCGATAGACTGCGGCGAGTTTAATGATATTCATCCGAAGGATAAGAGAGTGGTTGCCGACAGACTTGCAAAGCAGGCACTTTATAAGGTTTACGGGCTGATCCCTGAGAGAGAGGCTTTTGGACCGATACTTGATAAGGCTGTTGATGCGGAAGAGTATTACGGTATGATGAGAGAGATGACAGACGGTACGGCAGTTGACAAAGTTGCTGCCAATTCTGGCGATAATCCTGCTCCGGATAGTAATGATAATCGACTTTATCTTATATTTGATCATGCTGGACAGGGCTTTGTCATAAAGAATTACAATCAGTCTGATCTGCCGGGGGCTCATGAGACAGATATAATCAACAATGACGGAATCGTCGGTTTTGAGATAGCCGGGGAGGATAAGGAATTTGTGCCGGCTCATGTTGAGATACCTGGAATGATAACTGAGAAAAAGATGGTAATCGATAATCATATGGTTTCCGACAGTAACGTAATAAATGATGAGCAGAAGAATGTAATCATTCTTTCTTCAGATAAGGTTCCCGAGCCGAGGTACGCCCGCTATATCTGGACCAATTACGGAACGGCGTCTCTTTATGGCGCAGCTTCGGATATCCCGATGGCACCGTTTAATACGGCTATCTGATATATTCTGTAAATTTTATTGTATTTTCTTGTTTTTCTGTTATATAATTGCGTCAAGAAGAGGTGAAGTAATTAAGCATTTATCAAAGAGGGTGATTTGATGAGATTATATAATAAGAAGAAAGGTACAAATACCGGTTTCACGTTAGTGGAGATTATTGTCGTACTTGTGATCCTTGCAATCCTTGCGGCAATTCTTCTTCCTAATTTGGTTGGATTTATTGACAGGGCGAAGCAGAAGAAATATCTTCTGAATGCCAAGAACTGCCTTACGGCTGCCCAGGCTGAACTTACGGAATTATATGCGAAAAGCAGCGATGATCTGAAGGTAAATGATTATCTGATAACTGATTATAAAAAGAAGTTTGATGGTAAGAATGGTGATTGCGATGCACGTGATTCGGAGCTTGCCAAAAAGATACTCAGCACTGCTGACAGGAAAGGTAATCAGCCATATGTCTTTATGATAGCTGTTGGCGGAAACTGGGAAAAACAAGGCGGTAAGAGCAATACTTCAAAGCATGAGAAGTATACTGTTCTGTATGCTTTTTATATGGAAACATCTGATCTTGAATCACGCTGCTATTATTATGACGGACGCTGGACAAGAACCAATCCGAGAGTGCATAATACCGACTACTATTTTAGTACATACAATAAGATTCTGTCAGGCCCGATGAAGGACAAGAGAGTTCAGTATTATGTTATAGCGGATAATACAAATAAGGCTCATGGCGATGTCTTATCATCAGCATGGTGGGAATGGCTCAGAAGTATGGAGTAACAGGTACAAAAAAATCAGCTCATTATGGGCTGATTTTTTTGGTGGATGAACCAATTGATTTTATACACAGTTAACGGATTGTATTGAAATGCCGTGTACTGTCTGGTATATGTATCGGATATATTTATACAATCTCAAGTATTGTATTTACCATAAGGTCATTCTGCTTTGGATTCATGAAGCAGAAGCGAACGTATTTATTGCTGAGACCTGTGATATCGTCACATTTTCTGATGATGACGCCACGCTGTCTGCAGTGATCATAAACATCACTTGCCGTCACATCATCCTTGAGTATCTTCATAAGCATGAAGTTTGCATCCGGACGGACAAGCTTGATGGTCTTGCAGGTTGACATCGCAAGATAAACAAGTGAACGCTCTGTATGCATCATGCTCTTGGACTCTTCGATGTAGGCTGAGTCTCTGAACATTACCGAAGCTGCTATGGCTGAAAGTGCTGAGATACCTGACTCGCTGGAAGCCATTCTTGCAAGTTTTACATATTCAGGGTTGTTCATTATCGCATAGGCGATACGAAGTCCCGGTACGGCGAAGAATTTTGTCACACTTCGAAGAACAGCGATGCGAGCGTATCTTTCCGTAAGAGGAACAGCAGTATAATCACGTTCATTATCTATAAATTCAATATACATCTCATCGATAACGAGGAAGATTCCAAGATCATCGCAGGCCTTTGCGATATCCTCAATATCATCGCGCTCAAGCTTACGTGAAGTAGGATTGTTCGGATTGCCGATTATGAGCATATCATAGGAAGAATCCAGTTTGCCGAGAAAATCAACGGTATCAAGTGTATAATCACTGGCTTCATCAAGATGATAATACTCGGTCTTACAGCCGTAAGCCTTAAGAGCCTTTTCGTAGCCGAGACTTCCCGGAACGATCACGAGAGCCTTCTTAGGCATGATAAGTGCAGTAAGAAGCTTGATAAGATCGACAGAACCGCTGCCGAGGATTATGCTTTCCTCCGGGGCAGAGATATATTCTGAAATAGCTGTACGAAGGTTGCCGTAATAAGCTTCCGGGTAGTTGTATACCGAAGAAATATTCTCTGCAAGAGCAGTTTTAACGGTATCTGGTATACCCAGAGGGTTTACGTTCGTATCAAAATGAACTGTATCATATTGTTTGATCCTGAGAGGTGTTTTAGCCATTGTCTTCTCCTGAATGTTTTGACGGATTGCGTTGCAAACACTAAAGTATTTTGCTATAATGTAACAGATTGTTGTTTAATATCTCATGCTGATATTTTACAACAAACAGGAAGCTAATATCAATATTTTTTTTGGGAAAAGTAAAAATGAAGGCTATAGTTGAGCAGTATGCAAAGGGCGAGTTCAATGTCGACAGACCTCTTGTCGCTATATCTGAGCAGAGCTTCAAACTTAATATAGAAGCAGGAACAACCTACGAGGGCAGTTTTAATGTTGAGAGTAAGAATGATATCCCTATAAAGGGTATGGTTTACGACAGCAGATATCTGCTCCGTTTTGAGACACATTCTTTTGTCAGCAGAAAATTTGAGGTTAAATTTTCGTTTAATGCAACCTGCCTTGAGGCAGGACAGACATTCCGCGGACATATAAATGTTATTACCGACGGCGGCGAGAAGAGGATTCCTTACGATATCAGCATCGTGCAGCCATATGTAAAATATAAAGATGATAAGATAGATGATCTCTTTAAATTTGCTGCGCTTGCCGAAAAGAGCTGGAAGGAAGCCGCAAGACTTTTCACTACGGACGAATTCAGAAGAACCTTTATTGATAATGATGATCATACAAGGCAGATCTATGAGAGTCTCCTGGCAAGCCATTCCGTTGATCAGGCGATGGAAGAATTCCTCGTTATGGTTCATAAGAAGAGGACTGTCACACTCTCAGTGTCAAAGTCAGAGATAGATACACATATGCCTGACGAGACCATGCAGATCGCAATAGAGATCAACAAGAATACCTGGGGCTATACCATGTCCGAGATAAGCAGCAATGCAGAGTTTATAATCCCAGGCAGAAAGACCATAACAGGTGATGATTTTACAGGCAATATCTGTGAGCTTCCGGTTTACATATCTCCTGAACATGTTCCGGAGGGTGAGAACAGAGGAAGCATAATAATAGAAAATATATATCAGCGCATCGAAGTGGATATTCACCTCACAAAGCCGCTTAAGGATCGCCCGAATCAGGAGAACAGAAACAAGAGACATCTTCTGAAGCAGAGCAATATCAAGCTGACTCAGGCCTATCTCGATTTTCGTATGGAAAGGCTTTCTCTTACTGAGTATGTCAGCACCTCGATAGATGCCCTTAAGACTCTCGTTGAGCTTGAGCCGGAGGAGGATCTTTACAGGCTCGGCATCATGCATATGAATATCCTTGCGGGTGATTTTGCAAAGGTTGAGCAGGAATTCCTCAGGATAGAGGCGGATGTTGACAGAAGTCTCATGAGCAACCAGCAGAGATGCTACTACAGTTATCTCAGATCCATGGTGCTCCGCGATGAGGAGACCATTGAAAAAACCGCAAATATGATAAGGCGCAACTTCCGTACTCAGGAGCCGAAGATGTTTTATTTCTGGCTTCTTCTTTTCGTTGATGATGAGATGATAGAAGACAGCAGTACGCTTTATCGAGAGCTTTCTGCCATGTTTGAAGATGGCGAGAACAGCCCTATCATATATTTTGAACTCTGCGAGATATTTAACTCCAATCCGCTTCTTTTGAAGAAGCTTACTCCGTTTGAAATAACGGCGATCAAATGGGGCATAAGACATAAATACATCTCCGACGAGGTTCAGAGTGAGTTTGTCAAGCTTGCCGGAAAGAACGCAGATTTTAATCAGCAGATATTTGATGTTTTAAAACAGATTTATGATAAGAATGAAAATATCCTGAAGAAGGAACGTATCCGCAGGATGGACAGGAAGGATGAATTCCTTAAGTACTCCAAGTCCGAGAAGAAGGATAAGAGTAAAGCTCCTGAGGATAAGATACTTGCCGACGGACTGAAGGACAGGCAGACTGATTATGATGAGAGTCTGTCCGAGGAGTTCGGCATCAAGTTTATGGATGAGGAGCCGGAAGGAGCACAGGGTACGGCAGAGGGTGCTTCTGCAGCTGAAACAGCAGGAGGCGGTGCAGTATCCGGAGACGTTTCAAAGGAACAGGCGGATGACGCTGATACCACAGGAAGCTCTGCACATACAGTTAAGGCAGAGAGCACGAAGAAGGCTCCCGAGCTTTCATCGGCAGCGGAATTTGCTGAGCATTATCATTCTGTCGGAACTCTTGAGGAACGTGCGGAGAGTACCGAGAATTATATGCGCCGCGAGCAGGAGAATGAGGAGGTGCTTCACAGCCTCTGTTCCATGCTTATTTCCGCAAACAAGCTCGATCATAAATATCACCGCTTCTATAAGGCAGCGGTTCTTAAGTCCATGAAATTCATCGGACTCAATGAATGTTACATCAGGAGCATGAATCACTCACGCTACGATCTGATCCCTGCGTCCGTTCTGATGTATCTTAATTACAAGAATACCCTTAATGAGGAGGAACTTGCATATCTCTATGCAAATGTCATCTTCAATAAGGCTGAACATATGAAGATATACCATGAGTATGCTCCGACCATGGAGGATTTCATGGAAAATATGATCATAAAGGGCAAGGTTAATGATGACCTTACCGTGATCTATGATGAGTTCCTTGAGCCTGAAAGCGTAAGCAGCCTCTTCGCAGGCAAGCTTATCAATATTATTTTCAGGCGTAAGATAGTCTGCCTCAACAAAAATGTCAGAGCAGTCATCGTAACTCACGAGGAGCTGAGAAACGAAGAGAGAGTTCCACTTGTGAACGGCGAGGCTTACGTCGAGATACTTTCCGACGGCGCATCGATAATCTTCGAGGACAAGTCCGGCAACCGTTATGCGGGTTCTATTCCATATCACTTTGAGAGGATAGTGGATGAGAAGGCATATATGCATATCTGCCGAGAATACAGTCCGAGAGACTACAGGGTGCTTCTCTTCAACTACAAGAGTATCGGCGAGTTCACCTACAAGAATGCTCGCGAGGTTAATGCTGCAAGAGAGATAATCAACTGCGATGAGATCTCTTACCATTACAAGCAGCAGGCATGCATGAATATAATCGAGTATTATCATGAGAATCTCGATACCGACGTTCTCAGAAAATACCTCTCAAGACTTGATATAGAATACCTGACACGTGCAAATACAAGCACCATTATTTCGTATCTCATCGATATGAATATGTATGACAAGGCTTTTCAGGCTGTTAAGCTTTATGGCTTCAACGAGCTTGAGATTGACGAGCTTTACAGACTTGCGGATTATGGTGTCAAGGATTCTGACGGCTTCATCAATGAAGACCTTATGAGTATCTGTCTCAACCTTTACAAGACAGGTACCGTTAATGCAAATATACTTACTTACATCATCAATCATTTCAACGGCAGTATCGATGAGCTTGCAGCTCTCTTTAAGCTGGCGAAGGACAGAGTTACAGATACCGCACTTCTTGCGGAAAATACTCTTGCGCAGATGATGTTTGTGAATGGCTATCTGGAATATATTTACGACATATTTGCAACTTATTATTCCGGACGCAGCCGTGGGCTTGTTGTGAAGGCCTTCCTCAGGATGGTTGCCCATAATTATCTGATCCATGATATTCAGGTTCCGAATTATATCTTTGAGAGCATATATCATGAGGTGATAAAGGAAAATATAGATGACGAGATCTCCAAGATGGCACTGCTGTTGTTCTTCAGCAGGCTTGAGAGATATTCGGATGATCAGAAGGTATGGATAGCCGATACCGTGGAGAAATTCATGGATGCCGGCAAGTGCCTGCCGTTCTACAAGAGCTTTGCCAAATTCATCAGGCTTCCGCAGGACATCTTCCTTAAGACCTACCTTATTTATAAGGCAGAGAGCGGAGAGCAGGTATTTGTAAGATACAGCTTTGATACCGGTTCGAGAAACAAGAGCGTTACCAAGAATCAGCGTATGGAAGAGGTTGTTCCGGGACTTTATGTCATGGAATTCGTGGTATTCCATGGCGAGAGACTTATCTATGAGATAGAAAGCGGCAGTAACGGTAAGGCCAAGATCATCGAGAGCGAGAGCCTTAAGACCAAGGCCTACAGCAATAAAGAGAGAAACAGATTCGAGACGATCAACAGTATGCTCGTCAAGCAGGAGATGCGCGAGGACAGAGAGCTGCTCGAGGATCTGGATGTGTATATCAATACTTTACACTTATTCGAGGAAAATTTAAGCGTGCTTTAGCAGGATGCAACGATAAGAATAGACGAACAGATGACTGTTCACAGGCAGATGTTCGTATACTCTTATCGGTATATCCGGCTTTGCCGGATATCGTCGAACAAAAGCCCTGTAGGGGCGGCTGACTACGCAGTCGGCAGGTTCGACGGTAGCAGCCTGCATGTAATATAACAGGAGAAAAAAGAATGGCGGAAGCATTTTACATAGGCATGGACCTGTGTACGGATTTCACCCAGATGAGTTATTACAACGATATCAAACGTGAGCCGGAATCAATAAGCCAATTGAATAACAAGGAAACCTACATGATGCCAAATATCCTTTTCTACAGCAGGGATACGGAGCACTGGTATGTGGGCGGCGAGGCTTCGGAAGCCAGATTCAGTGAGGACGGTATCATAGTGGATGGGCTCTTCGAGAACCTTCACAGTACCGAGCCGGTTGAGATAGCAGGGAAGAAATACACCTACAAGGAGCTTTTTCTCATGATGATCAAGCTGCATGTGGATTCCTTCCTGTACAGATATGAGCAGGCTGTCGTGAAGAAGCTTGTGATCACTACGCCGGAATATAACAGGGATCTTCACCTGATACTTTCCGGACTCTATGAGATCATGGGCGTTCCTGAGGAAGCGATAGAGATAACGAGTCATATGGACAGCGGACTATACTATATCTTCAATCAGGAGCAGGAACTCTGGGTCAACAGTGTTGCACTCTTTGATTACAATGCCGATGGTCTGAATTATTACAGAGTTGATATCACAAGGAACAGAAAACCTGAGATAATCAGTGTTATTCACGAGGATTATTCGAGTCAGATGAATCTTGCCAAATACGGTACCGATACCTTCTCGATGGACAATGATTTCGCGCGCATAGCCGATTATGAGGTTAAGGAGGCCTATATTTCATCTGTATTTTTGACAGGAATAGGCTTCTCAAATAAATGGATGAAGAAATCCACAAATGTACTCTGTCAGGGAAGGCGAGTCTTCGTCGGACAGAATATTTACACCAAGGGTGCCTGCTACAGGGCAGTCGGCGGTGAGTATAAGGATTTCTATGATCGCTTCTTTATAGAGACCAAGGAAAATGTACTCTTTGATGTCGGAATATCTCTCGGAGACGAGAAGGATACCTTCGTTCCGATAGCTGAGGGCGGAAAACAGTGGTATAACACCCATGGTCATATTGAAGTGATCCTTGATGACACCGATAAGGTTACACTTATTTATAAAGGAAGACATACAGGTTTCGAGGCCAGGGAGACCGTGAAGATCCATGGTATTCCAAAGAGGCCTAACAAGACTACCAAGCTGCTTATTTCGGTCGAATTTGAGAATCCGTCCGAGGGAGCAGTCATTATAAAGGATATGGGCTTCGGGCGGCTTTTCCCGACGACCAACAAGATTTACAGGAAAGAATTCAGTTATGTCAAAGATAATAGTCTGTACAACTAAAAAAGCAAGCGTGCCCTTTACCTTCCTTAACACGAAGGTGGAGATATATACTTATGAAGAACTGTGCTTTTACATCTATAACAATACGGTTCTGATCAGCAAATCGTCTCTTTCTGAGAAGCTCTTTGACTGGATCAGGGACGAGCTTGAGATGCCGGCACTTGCTGACAGGCTGACAGGGCTTGCCAACAAAACCGCTTATGCACAGGATCTTCTTCTTGAGATACTTTCTGCGGGTAATTATTATACCCAGGAGGAGGTTCGAGTCTACGCTGAGGCGTGGCAGAAGTATAAAAAACTATCACCTGTTCAGAGGCTTAAGCTGAAGGCGGATGGATATCTGGGCTACAGGAGATATATCAAGGCAGCGACGATCTATGATGATATCATTGATATGGCAGAGGAGATAGATAATAATGTCTTCTTAGGAAATGTATATCATAACAGGGCTGTTGCGGCGGCAAGTAATTTTGATATGTCTGTCGCAAAAGAATATTTCCTTAAAGCTTATGAGCTGAACGGCAATCCGGAATCACGTAAGGGGTATTTCTTCGTTGTCGCAATGACGGAGGATACGGAAACCCTGAGGCAGGAGATTCACAGAAGTGATATTGATGATGAGGAAGCCTTCTTTGAGGAGATCATGCTGGAGATCGGTGATTCAAAGGATGACGTCAGAGAGATGACCATCTTCTCGATGCTTCAGAGGGCCGTCTATAACAAGCTGAACAAGGACATGAATGATTACGATAAACGTATGGATATAATACTTGCGGAGCTTAAGGATAACTTCCGCGAGGAGAGCATCTGATATTGTATGCTCTAAGAATTGAGGCGATAAGCAGATATTCTCAGAGTTGTAATGATTTGCGGAAACTGAACAATTCGTAATACTGTATTTTAATTAAGGAGATATAGATAAAAATGAGTGAACTTGAGAAAACTTATAATCCTTCCGAGATTGAGAAGAGACTTTATGAGAAATGGGTAGAAAAGGGATATTTCCATGCAGAGGTTGACAGGTCCAAGAAGCCTTTCACCATCGTTATGCCGCCACCAAACATTACGGGACAGCTTCACATGGGTCATGCCCTTGACAATACAATGCAGGACATCCTTATCCGTATGAAGAGGATGCAGGGCTACAATGCACTCTGGCAGCCGGGAACTGACCATGCAGCCATCGCTACAGAGGTTAAGATCACGGAAACACTTAAGGAGCAGGGCATAGACAAGGCTGAGCTCGGAAGAGAGAAGTTCCTTGAGAGAGCCTGGGAGTGGCGTAAGGAATATGGCGGACGTATCATCAATCAGCTTAAATCACTTGGTTCTTCGGCTGACTGGGACAGAGAACGTTTTACCATGGATGAAGGCAACAACAAGGCCGTAAATACCGTATTTAAGAAGCTCTATGACAAGGGCTGGATATATAAGGGATCACGTATCGTTAACTGGTGTCCGGTCTGCCAGACATCCATCTCCGATGCAGAGGTTATTCATGAGGAGCAGCAGGGACATTTCTGGCATATCAAATATCCTGTTGCAGGAGAAGAGGGACGCTTCGTAGAGATCGCTACAACACGTCCTGAAACAATGCTCGGAGATACTGCGGTTGCAGTAAATCCTGATGATGAGAGATACAAGGATATTGTTGGCAAGATGCTTATCCTTCCGCTTGTTAATAAGGAGATCCCTGTTATCGCGGACAGCTATGTTGATAAGGAATTCGGAACAGGCTGCGTTAAGATCACACCTGCTCACGACCCTAACGATTTTGAGGTAGGTAAGAGACATAACCTTCCTGAGATAAATATAATGAATGATGATGCGACCATCGCAAATATCGGAACAAAGTATGACGGAATGGATCGTTACGAGGCAAGAAAAGCTATTGTAGCTGACCTTGACGAACTCGGACTTCTTGTTAAGATAGAGCCGCATACTCACCAGGTTGGTACACATGACCGCTGCAAGACTACGGTTGAGCCGCTTATCAAGCCACAGTGGTTTGTTAAGATGAGTGAGATGGCCATCCCTGCCAAGAAGGCAGTTGAGGAAGGAAAGCTTCGTCTCGTGCCTGAGAGAATGAACAAGGTTTATTATAACTGGCTTGATAATATCCGTGACTGGTGTATCAGCCGTCAGCTCTGGTGGGGTCACAGAATCCCTGCATATTACTGCGAGCAGTGCGGCGAGACAGTGGTTGATTTCGAGATGCCGGGCGTTTGCCCTAAGTGCGGATGCACACACTTCAAGCAGGACGAGGATACACTTGATACATGGTTCTCATCAGCACTCTGGCCTTTCTCAACAGTTGGCTGGCCTGATACAGATAATGAGGATTACAAGTATTTCTTCCCTACAGACGTACTCGTAACTGGTTATGACATCATCTTCTTCTGGGTTATCAGAATGGTATTTTCTTCCATCGAGCAGACCGGAGAGCTTCCGTTCCATACGGTTCTCTTCCACGGACTTGTAAGAGATGACCAGGGACGTAAGATGAGTAAGTCTCTCGGAAACGGTATCGATCCTCTTGAGGTTATTGAGAAATACGGTGCCGATGCACTGAGATTCACTCTTATCACCGGAAATGCACCTGGTAACGACATGCGTTTCTACTGGGAGAGAGTTGAGGCAAGCCGTAACTTCGCTAACAAGATATGGAATGCTTCAAGATTTATCATGATGAATGAAAAGGACGGCTCTGATCCTAAGTTCGAGGATGTTAAGAGCAGTCTTACTACAGTTGATAAATGGATCATCAGCAAGATGAACACCCTTGTTAAGGATGTTACCGACAATATGGAGAAATACGAGCTCGGTATCGCTGCTGACAAGATCTACAACTTCCTCTGGGAGGAGTTCTGCGACTGGTACATCGAGATGGTTAAGCCTCGTCTCTGGGACGAAGCAGATACCACAAGAGCGGCAGCTATGTATACACTGAAGACAGTTCTTGCTAACTGCCTGAAGCTGCTCCATCCATATATGCCATTTGTTACAGAGGAAATATACTGCACACTTACAGGTGAAGAGTCTGTTATGATCTCTGACTGGCCGGTCTTTAAGGATGAACTGAGCTTCCCTGCTGAGGAGAAGGACATTGATGTTATCAAGGAAGCTGTAAGAGGCGTAAGAAATATCCGTACAGAGATGAATGTACCGCCAAGCAGAAAGGCTAACACCTTTGTAGTTTCAGAGAAGTCTGAGATAAGAGATATCTTCGAGGAAAGCACAAAGCTCTTCGAGAAGCTTGCTTACTCTGATCAGGTTACTGTTCAGGCTGACAAGACAGGCATCGCAGATGATGCGGTTTCCGTAGTCATCCATGATGCAGTTATCTATATACCATTTGCAGAGCTTGTTGATATCGACAAGGAGCTTGAGCGACTTAACAAGGAGAAGACCCGCCTCGAGTGTGAGATCAAGCGCTGCGAGGGAATGCTCTCAAACGAGCGTTTCATCAGCAAGGCTCCTGCCGCAAAGGTTGAGGAAGAGAAAGCCAAGCTCACTAAGTATAAAGAGACTTACGAGCAGGTTTGTGAGCGTATCAACGCACTTGTTAAATAAATCATATCATTAATAATACAATGTTATAAATATGTCGGCGAGTATGCATTTGTCTGCAAATGAGACGATATATCCATATATGACAGAATTGGTAAAAGGTTATGAGTAAAGAACGATCTCTAAAGCGTGAAATTAAATATCTTCTGATAGTTCCGATGATACTCGCACTGCTTCTTCTGGCAGTTGTATTTATCACGATGGGTGTCGGAAGCAAGGAAAGCTATATCGCAATAGGCATCATACTTTTGTATGCCCTGATCGTGACCATAGCTTATCTGAAGCTGCGGCCGATGCTTAACGCAACGCTTGTGGATTATGCGCTTGAGCAGGGGAAGATACAGAAGGAACTCCTCAAGAATCTTGCGGTTCCTTATGCGATACTGGATACTTCGGGAAGGATACTCTGGGCCAACAGGATGTTCAGACATGGCATCTGCAATGGCGAGAAGCATGTAAAAAAGCGTATCGAGTATTATCTTCCGGAGCTGACGGATGATATATTTAACGGCGTTGATGACATCTCGATGGAGATATCGCAGGGGGACAAGATATACGAGGCAGTCATCAAGAAGGTGGATCTTACAAGGGTTTTCAATAAGGAAGCCGAGGAGAGAAAGAGCGACGACATAGTTATCGCATTTTATCTCTTTGATAAGACCGATCTTAAGAGATATATGCAGGAAAATGCAGACCAGAAGCTGATCGCGGGACTTCTTTACATCGATAATTACGATGAAGTTATGGACAGTACCGAAGAGGTTAAGCATTCGATCCTGAACGCACTTGTAGACCGCAAGATCAACATGTATCTTGCAAATATAGATGCGATCACCAAGAGGCTTGAGAATGATAAATATTTCTTCGTTTTCAGGCAGAAATATATGCAGACTCTGAAGGATGACAAGTTCTCGCTGATTGACGAGATCAAGAATATCAACGTCGGCAACGAGATACCGGTTACTCTCAGTATGGGTATCGGTTCGGGAACCGATTCCTTTGCGGATTGTTATGAATATGCCAAGGTTGCTATCGGCCTTGCTCTCGGACGTGGCGGTGATCAGGTTGCTGTAAAATACGGTGATAAGGTTACCTATTTCGGCGGCAAGAGCGCCGGAACCGAGAAGACAACGAGAGTTAAGGCGAGAGTTAAGGCTCAGGCCTTCGAAGAACTTCTGGCAAGCAAGGACAAGGTTATCATCATGGCTCATCAGAGACCGGATGCGGATGCTTTCGGTTCTGCGGTGGGTATTTACAGACTTGTTACGACTCTCGGCAAGAAGGGCTATATCGTATTAAATGAGGTTACCTCTGCGATAAGACCTGTTGTAAACAGCTTTAAGACAGGCGGTGCCTATAACGACCTGCTTATTTCAAGCCAGCAGGCGATAAATATGGTGGATGATGACACCATGCTTGTGGTCTGTGACGTTAACAGACCTAGCATCACGGAGTGCGAGGAGCTTATAAACCTCTGCAAGACCGTGGTTGTATTTGACCATCACAGGCAGTCAAATGAGGCGATAACCAATGCGACTCTTTCTTATATCGAGCCGTTTGCCTCTTCGGCATGTGAGATGATCACGGAAATGTTCCAGTATATCAGCGTTAAACCAAGAATGAAATCGGTTGAGGCTGATGCAATGTACGCCGGAATACTTATAGATACAGATAATTTCCTTAACAAGACAGGCGTTCGTACATTTGAGGCGGCTTCTTACCTCAGAAAGAATGGTGCAGATGTTGTCAGAGTGAGGAAGATGTTCAGAAGCGGCATAGAGGAGCTGAAGGAGAGAGCTCAGGGTATCAGCAATGCTGAGGTTTTCATGAATGTATTTGCCCTGTCCTTTATCATTGCAGATCCGAATTCGACTGAGGCACCGACGGTTCCGGTTGCCAAGGTTGCAAATGAACTCCTGAACGTTGAGGGTATCAAGGCATCCTTCGTAGTGACCGAGGCGAACGGCACGCTTTATGTTTCCGCAAGAAGCATCGGCGATGTCAATGTTCAGATAGTTATGGAACGCTTCGGCGGCGGAGGCCATGCAAATATAGCGGGAGTGCAGCTGAAAAATGTAGATAAGGACGACTTCTTCGCAGAGCTAAGGAGTGTGCTTTCGGAGATGTACGCGGAAGGAGATATTTAAATGAAAGTTATACTTATACAGGACGTTAAGAGTCTCGGTAAGAAGGGACAGATAGTTGAGATAAATGATGGTTATGCGAGAAATTTCGTGCTTCCTAAGAAGCTCGGAGTTGAAGCTACACCTAAGAATCTTAACGATCTTAAGCTTAAGAAGCAGAATGACGAGAAGGTTGCTGCAGAGAATCTGGCTGAGGCTAAGGCTATGGCTGAGAAGCTTGCAGGTCTTACTGTTAAGACGGCTGTAAAGGTCGGTGAAGGCGGCAAGACCTTTGGTTCGGTTTCTTCAAAGGAAATCTCTGAGGAGCTTGAGAAGCAGTATAACGTGAAGATTGACAAGAAGAAGATTGTTGTTAAGGATCCTATCAAGGCTGTAGGAAGCTATACGGTTGCTGTTAAGCTTCATCCTGAGGTTACTGGTGAGCTGAAGGTAACTGTTGCAGGTATTTGATAATCAGGTAAGAAATATGAGTGATAACGAGATGTTTCAGGATGAAACATATGAAAATATAGGATATGTAGATGTAAACGCTGTTTTTAATGACAGTGTTTCTTCTGATGCGGCTGACTCTGCAGGAACTGCTGAGATGACTTATTCGGCTGACGGAGGAGCTGCTGATGCGGTTTATTCATCTGCCGGGAGCGCTTATGATCAGTATGCTATGGACGAGGCGGACGGCTCAGACAATGCAGATACGTTGGGAGCAGGTGCATCATATTCGGGAGAAACCGGATATTCAGGAGCATCGTCATATAGAGGGGCGGGAGGCGCAAAAGGCGGTCAGGCCGGCAGAAACAGACAGAGTACCGGTACATCGGTAGTCAGGAAGGTCCTTCCTCATGATACAAATGCCGAGAAGGCAGTTGTTGGTTCCATGATGATGGACAGGGAGGCAATCACCGATATTGCAGATCTCCTGCTTCCTGAGGATTTTTACAATGCATCTTATGGAGTAATATTTGAGACTATCTGTGAGCTTTATCAGGGCAAGAGGATGGTGGATATCGTTACTTTGATGGATGGGCTGAAGAAGAAAAACATCCCCGAAGAGATCAATAACGTAAGCTTCCTCGGTGATATAATCAATTCGGTTCCTACGACCGTAAATGCCAAGCAGTATGCGGAGATCGTAAGGGATAAGGCTATTCTCAGAAGGCTGATAAAGCTTTCTGATGATATTTCAACGGACTGCTATCAGCAGCAGGATTCTGTTGAAAATATACTTGAACGTGCTGAGCAGGATGTATTTCGTCTTGCACAGACCAGAAACGGCTATAATGATTTTGCAGGAATGAGCAGTATCGTTCTTGAGGTTATAGACGGAGTTGACAAGGCGGCGAGAAATAAGGGCAAGATCAACGGACTTTCGACAGGCTTTATCGATCTTGACGAGAAGCTGACCGGACTTCATGGCGGCGAGCTTATTATAGTTGCAGCCAGACCTTCAATGGGTAAGACCGCTCTGGTGCTGAATATAGCACATAGTGTTGCGGTAAAGCAGCATATACCGGTGCTTTTCTTCTCACTTGAAATGGGTAAGAAGGAGCTGGGTGACAGAGTTGTTGCCCAGGATGCCATGATAGATGCCAAGGCGATGAAAACAGGTGATCTGGCCGATGAGGACTGGGTCAAACTTGCCGAAAGCGTCGGGGTTGTTGGAGATGCACCTCTTTTCGTAGATGATAATTCAGCGGTTACGGTAGCTGAGATGCGTTCAAAATGCAGAAAATTCAAGCAGAAGAACGGCCTCGGGCTTATCATAATCGACTATCTGCAGCTGATGACTCCAAACCGTGCGGTTGAGTCACGTCAGCAGTTTATTTCCGATGTGTCAAGATCCCTCAAGGGTCTTGCAAGAGAGCTGAATGTTCCGATCATCGCACTTTCACAGTTGAATCGTGCGGTTGACTCGAGAACGGATCACAGACCGGTGCTTGCCGACCTGCGTGAGTCCGGTGCCATCGAGCAGGATGCGGACGTTGTAATGTTCATCTACAGGGATGAATTCTACAACCCTGAGACCGAAAAACCGGGCATAGCAGAGATCATCGTGGCTAAGCAGAGAGCCGGTTCTACGGGTAAGGTTGAGCTTATCTGGCAGGGTAAATATACAAGATTCGCGAACTGTGCGAGATAGTTTTTTCGGAATAATACATATTGGTTATGAATTATGAATTTATACATGGCGGTTATGATTTTGAGGAATCAATCTTATAACCGCTATTTTTTGTTGTGCATTTAATGACGATAAAAAATATTGGCGAGAAATGGACGTTTGACTGTATTATTCAATGATAATGTGTTAAAATTACAAACAGGAATGCTCTTTTAAAGGGATTTTTGGAGATTATATATGACACGGATCAATTCGTGATCGATCGATAGTGTCAAATGATCTATGAAAACTTAGGTTTTCGTAATCGATACACTTCCAAAAGAATAATTAAGGGGAAAGCACCTGTTTGGATGC
>CAMNMC010000099.1 GCA_946544235.1 uncultured Lachnospiraceae bacterium
AATTAAACCGGGTACCGATGGCAAGTTGTATCAGATCATTTACAGGGATAAGGAAGCTGAATACGAATACTTTGACATATCTGCAAGAAATAAAAGTGTTCCAGAGGGAGAACTGCTTGGTCGGGGAGCATACGGCTTCATAAAAATGTATTTCAATATGCATTTAAAGATTGAGAAGGGCCATGCACCTGTCCGTTATGTATATTTTAAAGTATCGGATACTCATAGTGTGATAATGATCATGGGACATCATGCCGTATTTGACAGGGCAGGCTTTAACCGTATCCAGAGTGAGATCATATCGGGAGCGGAAGAGAAAGAGATTGACGGCTTCCACGAATACTATGAATATAACCGGTCTCATTCGAAAGATGAGGAGAATACTGATTTCTGGAAGCGGTATCTGAGTATTGACAGGAGAAAAATGATCCACAGCTTTCAGCCGGGCGTCATGGGTATCCCGATCATGATGGAACTTAAAACCAGAGAGATAAGATTTGATCTGTCTCAGACAGAGAAGCTTAAGGAATGGTGCGAAAAACAGAGCATTACGCTCGTTGCATGTATCGAATACTTATATGGAAAAGGACTTTTGAAGGCGTACAATCTTGATGAGACCTGTTTCTATTATCCGGTATCCTGCCGAATGAAGCCTGTCAGAAATATTGATAAAATCGTAGGTATGATAGCTTCATATCTGCCTATACGGATCAGAGCAGAAGAAGATATCAGAGAATTCTGGGAAGATTATCTCGAGCTTGAGAGTCGTTCGTATACTGATATGGAGAAGATATGGGAGATCGTAATATCCAGAACAGGTATTATTCCATTACCGCTCGGACCTAATCCGGTCATTGATTATGAATCGGTTGAAGGTGATCAGAACAGCATACAGAATATGGACCTGTCAGAAGGAAAGCTCATTGCAGACGGTGGTTTTATTACGATGGTAAATGGAGAACTGAGAATAAGATTTAATTACAGAAAATCATGGGGGGCTGTAGATCCTATGGTTAAAATAATTGACTACATGGAGGATGTTTTATGGGAAATGGTGAGGAATTAAGAAATTATGTTGAAGCGCTGGATATGAGCCGAAAATATAAAAGTGTTTCAATTGTCTGCAGGGATAAGGAAATTACGTTCCCTGAATTTCATAGCATTACAGATCGTATTGCAGCATTTTTGATAAAGAAAGGAATAGGCATTGGAGATGTAGTTTGTGTCTGGACGGAAAAAAGTGAGAAACAGGTGTGCTCGATCATCGGTGTTCTCAAGGCCGGTGCAGCTTATCTCTGTGTTGAGAAGGCCTGCCCTCAGGAAAGACTTGATTATATGCTGAAGGATAGTGGTGCGAAATATACTATAACTGATGAAAATTATGATGAAGCGGCGGGATATGAGTATTCACTGGCGGATATGGAAAACGTTCCGGTTCCGGAACGTAGTGATATTGCATGTGTTGGTTATACATCGGGTTCTACAGGCACCCCTAAAATATTTGCATATAATCATCAGAATATGATCCACAGCGGCGTTCCATATATGTTCAATACCAAGAATCCTGAGATCAGGGAAAAATGTACCACAGTGCTTGGTATCACAAACATGACTTATGGCCTGGGGGGTATAGAGGCATATCTTTCAATCGTTAATGAAAAGAAACTTGTTCTTCTGACTGAGGAGGATATCACCTCAGTTGATGCGGTGGCGGAGAAGATGGAGAAATACAGGACTGATCTCATCGTTATGGTTCCGTCAAGGCTGAATCAGCTTCTGAATAATGAGCGTTTTCGTAATGCAATGCGCTGGGTAAAAGTTATTATCACCTGCGGAGAAGAATTAAAGCAGCCTATATTGGACAGAATCACTTCCGTAGTTTCGGAGGGAACCGGATTATATAATCTCTATGGATCTTCAGAGGCAATGTTCGTTACTATGAGTGAAAATCTTATCGGTGGCAAGGTTACTTACGGAAAACCACAGGTGGATTCACATGTATATATTCTTGATGATAATAATGAGATACTTGATGTTGAAGAAACAGGACAGATATGTATCGGCGGAAATGCCATGTTCAGCGGTACTGCAAACGGACGAGTATATCTTGATGATAGCCGTTTTGTTGAAACAGAAAAAGGAAGACTCTTTAAAACAGGAGACTACGGATATCTTTCAAAAGATGGAGAATTATGCTTCCGAGGCAGAATTGATGATATGGTCAAATTCCATGGCCGAAGGATTGAACTTCAGGAGATATCCTCCGTTTTGAATAAATACGAAGGGATCAGGCAGGCTGTTGTAAGAGTATCGGATGATGGCGAAGGTGGAAGGCAGTATTTATGTGGATACTATATTGCTGATGTTGATATTGATGAAGCAGTTTTAGTTGCATATATGAGAAAATATCTGCCATTTTATATGGTTCCGATGTATTTCTTCAGACTTCAGGAGTTTCCGCTTACATCACGCGGCAAGCTTGACGCGAAGCAGCTACCTAAGGTTCCGAAGGGACAGCATAAGGACTTCTCTGAAGCACCTGAAGATGAAAAAGAAGAAATGATATGCAGAGTATTCAGTAAGGTGCTGAATTATAAGGATGTTGGAGCAAATGAGTCATTCTTCCATCTTGGAGGAGATTCACTGCTTGCAATGGAGGTTGGAGCCTTACTTTCAGAAGAAGGATATACGCTGTCGTTGATAGAACTTTTTGATAATCCGACAGCAACTGAGCTGGCAAAGGTGATCCGTCCGCTTGATAAAAAAGAAGCAGGGGATTACGGCTGTGCTTTAACTGACAGTATGAAGGCTGAAGTCACAAGACTTTACGGTGACCTCAGGGTAAAAATGGTTCTTAAGGCTTTACTTGGACAGAAGAAATACTATCAGATGCCGTCGGCTATGCAGGCAATTTACGGTACAACGATAGTTAATTCGTTTACGGCACGCAGAAGCTATGACGAGGAAGGCTTTAAGGGCAGGGTACATGCGCTTGTAAGAAAGCATCCTTGTCTTCGAAGCATATTTTATCAGGAGGATGATGTTTATCAGATCATCCTTGAAGATATGCCTGTTGATATAAGATTCTTCGATATCAGCGGTGAATTGGGCGGAAGCTACCTCGATGATAAATATATGAATGAGCAGCAGAAAGAGGCTGTTAATAACAGAATAAAGGAAATCAGTAGTCTGGAGGAGGCTGTGAGCAGCTTTATCTGCTTTAAAATTTCTGATGATATCAGCACCTTTGTTATCAAAACACCTCATTATGTGTGTGATGGAATAGGTTTAGAGGTCCTGAAGCAGGAACTTGTTGAGGAGAAGATCTCCGACAGGGAAGATGGTTATATTTCTCTTCGAAATTATCTAAGTGCGGTTGTGACCGATACTGAGAAGGCGTCAGCTTTCTGGCAGAGTTACCTTCAGGGGGCGAGAGCTAAGCTTCTTAAAATGAAAACAGTTGATATTACGCATAAGCCGGTACTTGATGAAAAAATATTAAGCTTTTCAAAGGCAGATACTCTCGCACTGAGAAGATGGTGCGGAGAGAGGAATATCACCCTGATATCACTTCTTTCGTGGGGATATGGGAAGGCATTGATGGAAGAACTGGATAGAGAAGAGGTTTTATATTATCAGTTCGTTTCGGGGAGAGCGGCAGGCGTTGAGAGTAACAGCGATGTAGTAGCTATGCTTGTAAATGGTATTCCGGTCAGACAGAAGGCTGAGGATACGGTTGAAGCTTTCCAGAGAAGTGTACTCATGGGAGCTGAATATGCGTACCTTCCGGAACAGCAGATATGGACAGCTGCAAGAGGAAAGGCAACTCCGCTGCCGATGAATGACGGACTTCATTCACTGATATTTGACAGGAAGAGACCGGAGATTCTGTATGAAGATGCTTTTGATCAGACGATGGCAATGGGTAACTTTATTGAACTTAAGGATGATGAAATGACAATAAGATTTCGATTCGATTCTGTTATTTACGATCCTGATCAATACGAAAGATTATCAGAAGGAATGAGAAGATACATTATAGGAATTCTGAAGCAATGAGTGGGGATAAAACATGTGGAAAGAGCTTGGTGGTATTTTGAAATATGATTCTGATGAATATGACAGCAGTCTCACCCTTCAGAAACTGGCGTGGAATACGCTGGGTGCTTCCGGGGATGCACTATACTGCGGTGGCAGGACTCTGTCATATCAGGAATTTCATGATATAACCGGAAGGATAGCAACGGCACTTACAGCAAAA
>CAMNMC010000100.1 GCA_946544235.1 uncultured Lachnospiraceae bacterium
ACGATAGAGGGACTTGAGTACGGTAAGATCTATACACTCCGTGAAAATACAGCTCCGGCAGGTTATGATGTAACCGCTGATACTGTATTTAGAATAAATCTTGATGGCACCATCGAGATACTCGGAACCGGAACGGTTGACAACTCAACCGGTGAAGAGATAATCGTTATCAATGACAGACTTCTGAATCAGATAGTGATAAAGAAGCTGGGCTATGTTAACGAGGAATGTTCACAGAGTAAGGATGATGAATTTAAATATCAGCTGAAGCCTCTTGCAGGAGCAACCTACGGACTGTTTGAGGAAACTGATACAGAGTTTAAGAATCCGGTTAAAACGGCTGTTTCTGACAAGAACGGTATCGTTAACTTCAAAGATATTACGCTGAATGAACATAAATATATCGTTAAGGAGACTAAGGCTCCTGAGGGATATATACTTTCAGATGAACTTATCTATGTGACTATTGATGCAAAGGGCAGCGTTTCAATTACCGATGAAAATGGCAAGGCTGTTGAAGAGGTAACAAACGACCTTTACAGAACAGATATAGTACTGAGCAAGGTCAGCGAGCAGAATCCTGATAAGAAGCTTCCTGATGCAACCTATGTTCTTTATAGAAAGACTGATAAGGGTAATGTTGAAATTGCCAGAGCAATAACCGACGAGGATGGACAGATTGTATTCGCCGGCGTTGTTGCAGGTGAAAAATACGTTATCAAAGAGGTTGCAGCTCCTGACGGTTACTATGTTTCAGAAAATGCAATTGTTCTGGAGATAACAATTAAGGATGATGGTAACGGAAATCTGAAAGCTGCTATTGAAGCAATTGATATGGGCAAGGGCCGAGACAATGCTGAAACAGCTTATATCGATAAGAATACCGGTAAGGTTGTATGGCTTGAGCCTGAGATAATGGTTTCAATCCTTAAGGTTGATGAGGATGGCAAGGCACTTAAGGGAGCTGTTCTGGAAATCAGAGAAGGCTCTGATAAGGGCACTGTCATTGATACATGGACGACAACCACTGACGCACATGTTGTTAACTCTGGTGTTCTGAAGTGCGGTGAAACATATTATCTTGTTGAGAAAGAGGCTCCTAAGGGCTATGAGATAGCGAAACCTATATCATTTACTGTAGCTGATACAATGGCTGCAGGCGAGAATGAGCCGATTGAAATCAAGATGACTGATGTTAAGGAGGAAGAAGAGTCAACTGACGAATCAACTGATGAAACGACGGAAGAATCAACCGATGAGTCAACCGACGAATCAACTGATGAAACAACAGAGCAGTCAACCGATGAGTCAACCGACGAATCAACAGATGAAACAACAGAAGAATCAACGGATGAGACGACAGAACAGTCGACCGATGAATCAACTGATGAGACAACAGAAGAATCAACAGATTCATCAACCGAAGATACAGATGAGAAACTCGGAAATATCATAATCACAGTTACTGAAGAAGAAACCGGCAGACTTGTTCCGGGAGCAGTTGTTGATGTTGTATATCCGGATGGTACAGTTGTTACTTATACAACAGATGAAAACGGTCAGATCATTCTTACCGATGTACCTCTTGGAGGATACACAATTACGATCAGGAAGGTTCCGGATGGTTATAAAGTAACTACAGATAAGATATTAACCTGTACAGTTACTGCAGAAACCACCGCTGAACGTGAATTTAAGATCACCACAACAACGGAAACAACTACCGAGACTACAACAGAAACGACTGAAACAACAGTCAAGACCAGTGACGATACTCCGGTTACCGGTATGATGTTAATGGTATTTATCTCTCTTGCAGGAATGATATTCTTTATGGACAAGAAGAGAAAAAATAATGCAAGATAAGCTTTAGGCTTTGCACCCCGCGCCAGTGGCGCGGGGTGTTTTTATGTTATGTGAGACACAATAAAATGCACAGATGACGCATGTTATGATTTTGATTTTTATTGTAATGATATATATCCGGAGTGGCGCTTTATTATTGAGTATAAATATCCGATATGTTATAATTAACGTTGTGATGAAACAGGTTGTGATGAACTGCAAAAAACAGCGGTTGATCATTAAAAATGTCACTAAGTGATCAGGGTTTTTATATTTATGGGGACTAATATATGGTAGATGATTTCAATAAAGAATATCAGGAAAAGCTTCGTACACCGGAGGAGGCTGTAAGTGTCATAAGGAGCGGTCAATGGGTGGATTACACGAGTACTCTCGGTAAACCGGTGCTTCTTGACCGGGCGCTGGCTAAAAGAAAAGAAGAACTCAGGGATGTCAAGATCAGAGGCAATCTGATCGACGGACCTATAGAGGTTGTGGAATGTGATCCGGAGCAGGAACATTTCACCTATCACAGCTGGCATTGCTCGGCATATGAGAGGAAGCTTTGTGACAGAGGACTCTGTTACTATATTCCTATGGTTTTCTCAAATAATGCCGCTTATTACGAATATTTTCTGAACGTCAATGTTGCCATGGTAAGCGTTTCGCCAATGGACAGACATGGTTATTTTAATTTTTCCGTAAATACAGGTGTAGCTGCTCCGATAACAAGGGTTGCTGACATAGTTATCGTTGAAGTAAATGAAAATATGCCGAAGGTTCATGGCGGTTATGATGAATGTATACATATATCCAATGTTGATTACATTGTAGAAGGTTATCATGAACCTTTTAATTATGGCGACAGGGAACATACAACTGAAATAGACCGTAAGATCGCAGGACATATCCTGCCGTATCTGGTTGACGGAGCGACTCTTCAGCTTGGCGTTGGCAGTATGCCAAATGCTCTCGGCAAACTGATCGCAAAGTCCGACCTCAAGGATCTCGGCATGCATACCGAGCTTTGCTCTGATGCGTTCCTGAGTCTCTATAAGGCCGGAAAGCTGACAAATACAAGGAAGAGTATTGATAAAGGCAAAGGTGTTTTCGGATGTGCGATAGGTTCGGCGGATCTTTTTGACTGGCTGGAGGATAATCATGGTATTGCTGCATATCCTCTGGAGTACGTTAACAGACCGAGCATAATTGCTCAGATTGACAACATGGTTTCAATCAACAGCTGTGTTGCGGTTGATCTTTACGGTCAGGTTGCTGCCGAAAGCTCTGGTTCGAGACAGATTAGTGGCACGGGCGGACAGCTTGACTTCCTTGTCGGTGCATCTGCAAGTAAGGGCGGTAAGGCATTTATCTGTATGAGTTCGACCTATAATGATAAAGAAGGCAGGCTTCATTCACGCATAGTTCCGCTTTTTAACGGCGATATAATCACATCTCCGCGAAGTCAGGTGTATTTTATCGTAACCGAATATGGAATCATAAATCTTGAGGGACGCTCAACCTGGGAGAGGGCTGAAATGATAATCAGTATCGCTCATCCTGACTTCAGGGATGAGCTGATCCGTGAAGCTGAAAAAATGAAAATCTGGCGCAGAAGCAATAAGATATAAATTTGTAAAATATCATAAAAATATTTACAAAAATTACTGTAAATATTAGTGGTTTTATGGTAATATAGGGAATGTGTGAAATTATGCACAAAATTAATAGGTTATTTTGTTAGAAGTGGCAAAGCGAGGACTATCATAAAATGATTCTTATTGATACTCAAAAGAAGGAATTTAACAGACTTAAAGAGATCAGGATATTAGAAAAAGGGGAAAGTGAAGTCGGTTTTAACGGAAACATACTTATAATCGGACTTGGCGGAGTTGGTATAGAAGCTGCGCGAAGTCTTAAAGGTATGCTTGCGGGTAATACGATTCCGGCTGACAATATAGATTATCTTGTGTTTGATTCCGATATTCCGTTTATGGAGCAGATCATTGAGGACAGCAGGGACAGTGTCGGTTTTAATGCAACCGAGGTTATAAGCGTTTACAGAAAAACTCTTGATGACCTTCTGATAAAGCCTGATACAAGAGAATATGCTTTTTCTGATCTTGCCAAGTGGATGGATCCGGAGATGCCTGAGCTTAACATAGGAATTAATGGTGCAGCAGGCAATCGTCAGGTCGGAAGACTGATGTTTTCAAATGCTTATGAAGAAGTCAGAGCACTTCTGTTTAATAAAATCGATTCAATGTATATGAAGTCAACTGACAGCGAAGGCGTCGGAAGACTTGATTTCCTTATAATTTCAGGTGTTGCCGGCGGTACGGGAAGCGGAATGATCATCGACCTTGCCTATAATATCAGAGCATATTGTAAGGCGAAGAAGATGGAGAATGTGAGACTTGGTTCAGTTCTTCTTATGCCGGATGTTCTCTATGCCGATAAGGCAATCGCGAACGACAGAAACAAGATCGATCTCCTCAATGCCAACGGTCTTGCAACCCTTAAGGAGATAACCTATTACATGAGCCTTAAGGATAAGGATGAGATGTACACCTTTGAGAGTACGAGACATAAGATTACTATCAAGGAAAATGTATTTGATTCCTGCATGCTGATATCCGGACGTAAGGATGATCAGGGCTATGTTCCTGCAGGTATCATATATTCCGATACTGCATATTTTATGCTTAAGCTTGTCAGTCGTAAGGCCATCGGTGAACAGAGGGAGGACGGTACCAGAGAGCTTATCAGAGATATTTTCTTCAGACCGAATGAAAATGGTCCTTTCAAAATCATAAGTGAGACGGATTACCGTATACCAATAAGAGAAATTGAAAATATAAGTGAGTATGAAGTATTTAAGCTTGCATATAAGAAGCTTGGAGACAGTGCGCTTGAGAAGCCGGGCATAAAGGAAAGAATAGAGGGCATAATGGGTGAATTCAGAGATTTCATCAACAGCCCTGCAGGTGAAGAGATCAAATTCAAGGCAAGCTTTCTGATAAATACCAATTCATATACCAAGCCTGTATACAAGGCTATCAAGAAAAATATAGATACGCTTCAGCGTGATATTGAAGCAGATCTTAATAAGCTGAGACTCAATATCCTTGCAGTACAGAGAGACATCAAGCTCAGATTCATGAATGCGATTGAAGATCTCGTAAACTTCTCGATGAAGGAGTATGGTCCTTTCGCAACCATGAAGCTTATAGGTGCCAAGGGATATCAGGGAATTGAAGAGGATACGGGCCTTGTCAAGGAGATCAAAGCTCTTGAGCAGGCTGCCGCAAATTATCATCCTTCACGCGAATACGAAAGAATTATACAGTCCATAAAGGATATCTGTGCAAAGAGATTTTTCGCATTCCCGAGTGCAAAGAGAGAAACCGAGAACGGATATTTTGATGCATGTATCAAGAATGCTCTTTCTATCGAGAAGACCATACTTATGGATGCGATAAATGCCGAAGATATTTACGGAGATACGATCAGATGGCTGATCAGACTTTCCGACAGATATAATGATATCTATGATCCGTTCTGCAACGAGCTTTATGATTCGGTTGATGATCTTGCCGCAATGGGCAAGAGAACTCTCGGATACATGATGAAGGAAGCAAGACAGAGCGAACTCTTCCCGGTCGACTATATTACAGATGATCGTGTTGAGGATATGAGAAAGAGTCTGGTAAGACTGTTTGTAGATAATGAAGCAAACATCGAGAACGACAGAAGCGTTTCCGTTAAGGAAGAGATGGAGAGGATGTACAAAAACCTCTTTGCAGGTATCGGTGTTTATGGTCCTGAGAAATTCATTTACAACGCATTTTCCGACGAGAAGCCTCGTCTTCAGGAGCTTACAGCACTTTTTGTTTCTGCTGAAAACGAGAAGCGTGACAGATGTCTCTACAGAGCTGCCAAGGCCTTCGTTCAGGGAACCTATGAGAAGGTCGGCAGGAAGAAGCTTTGCATGACTGAACATGATCTTAACAAGCATTACAGATGTGAGAAATACATATCACTTCCTGATATGATGCCTCATTTCAGTGAGCAGATCAAAGGAATACTTGTTAAGGAACCTTATAATATCAATGAGAGGCTGATAACCATGAATACCGGCGAGACGGCTATCTCATCTGACGAGATCGTATTTGATGTTCCATATACTGTACTTAACTGTGCGGATGAGATGCTCGAATCGTATGTTCAGACTGATGCCTATAAGGGACTTCATATCGATCAGGATCATGACTATGCAACGGTAAGCTGATTATAAATTCTGTTGTCAGATTCGAATAATAAACTGTGTTATCGGATTTGACTGATCAACCGCATTATCGGATTTGTATGATCGAAATGTGACACAATAAGAGTAAAGGTGGGAAGACAGTGGTTAGATTATTTATTAAGGCAAATGATGCCAATGAAAAGGATTCTTTTAAGATATTCAGCCAGAGCGGAAAAGAGCTCTTTTACACAAAGGATGATTTCCAGACGACCGGTCACAGAATTAAGATATATCTTGCTGAGACAATTACCGAGGTAGGATATGTTCAGGAGAAAAATACCGGCGGCGCGACAAGATTCGAGTTTGCTGCACGTGATAATTTCGGAAATGTAACCATTCCGAAGGGCAGCAGCAATGGCGAGGTTTTGATCGATTTTAATAACTGGAAGCTTCAGGGACTGCCTTTTGAGTGGCATTATGATGTTTACATGGGCCAGACTCCTGTAATGGCTGCTCGTCATGGTATGTTCATGATACCGGGTCAGGCGCTTAATATCACAGATACATTCGTAATAACAGTTGCTACCGATTCGGAAGCTACAATATGTACCGCTTTTGCGCTTGCACTTTTTGCGGCAAAGAAGTACAAGGTTGTTTTCTAAATGAGATTTTAACAAAGCTTCAAATATATATTTCCCCCGTAAAGGGGGAAATATATACTTGGACTTTTTTTATGTTACGATGATTGTTTTTGTAAATTGAGTATAGATTTATTTTTGGATATTCTGCTCAGGCAGATGAATCGTTGTATGTACTGATTTTTATAAGATGATCATATATTAACCGATTATTGATAAGATGAGGGATTGAGAATATGAAGATGGTTGTTCAGCGCGTAACAAGCGCATCATGTACAGTTGAGGAAAGGGTAACAGGGAAAATCAATCTTGGTTTTCTGGTTCTTATCGGTATCTCTGATGAGGATGACGAGGTTATGGCTGATAAGATGGTAAAGAAGCTTCTGGGCCTTCGCATATTTGATGATGCTGACGGCAAGACCAATCTAGCACTTAAGGATGTAGGAGGAAGTCTCTTGCTGATATCTCAGTTCACACTTTACGCAGACTGCAGTCATGGTAACAGACCATCCTTTATAAATGCAGGAAAACCTGAACATGCTGAGAAGCTCTATAATTATATTATTGAGAAGGTCAGAGCGGAGGGTTATACTGCAGAAACCGGTGAATTTGGGGCCGAAATGAAGATAGACTTGACGAATCACGGCCCATTTACTATTATTCTTGACAGTGATGAGATAATTAAACGCTAATAATGATATATGAAACCATTAAAAATATTATACGTGAATAAATAGATGTGAATGAACATATATAGATGTAAATAAACGTCGATATACGTGAATAAACATGGACGGTTTTCACAGAAATCATTAAACGAGTAATATATATATAGAAACGGAGTAACTACGTGTCACATTTAGATCAGAGCAAAATAAGAAATTTTTGTATAATCGCACATATTGATCATGGTAAATCAACTCTCGCCGACAGAATAATCGAGAAGACCGGTACACTGACTCTCAGAGAGATGCAGGAGCAGGTTCTCGATAATATGGATATCGAGCGTGAGAGAGGAATTACGATCAAATCACAGGCTGTGCGTATTATCTACAAGGCAGATGACGGTCAGGAATACATCTTCAATCTGATCGATACACCGGGTCATGTTGACTTCAACTACGAGGTATCAAGAAGTCTTGCGGCCTGCGAGGGTGCCGTGCTTGTTGTTGATGCTGCGCAGGGAATAGAGGCTCAGACTCTTGCAAATGTATATATGGCTATCGACCATGACCTTGAGGTTTTTCCTGTCATCAACAAGATAGACCTTCCGTCTGCAGAACCTGACAGGGTTAAGGCGGAGATAGAAGATATAATTGGTATCGAGGCGCATGATGCGCCGCTTATTTCGGCGAAAAACGGTATAAATATAGAAGAAGTGCTTGAAACTATAGTTAAGAAGGTTCCGGCTCCGTCAGGAGATACGGAGGCTCCTTTTAAGGCGCTTATTTTTGACAGCCTTTATGATCAGTATAAGGGTGTAATTATATTCTGCAGAGTATTTGACGGCTTTATCCATAAGGGCTCGAGGATAAGGATGATGGCAACCGGTACTGAGGTTGAGGTTGTTGAGGTCGGTATCTTTGGCGCCGGCAGATTTATTCCTACGGAAGAAATATCAGCCGGTATGGTTGGCTATATAACAGCCAGTCTTAAAAATACATCCGAAACAGAAGTCGGTGATACTGTAACCGATGCTGATAATCCATGCGACGAGGCACTTCCGGGATATAAGAAGGCACGTCCTATGGTTTACTGCGGAATGTATCCTGCGGATGGTGCAAAATATCCTGAGCTTCGTGATGCACTTGAGAAGCTAAAACTGAATGATGCATCGCTTTTCTATGAGCCTGAGACATCCATAGCTCTTGGCTTTGGTTTCAGATGCGGTTTCCTCGGACTTCTTCATCTTGAAGTTATTCAGGAGAGACTTGAAAGAGAATATAATCTTGATCTTGTAACAACAGCTCCGGGAGTTGTTTACAGAGTTTATAAAACCGATGGCGAGATGATTGAGCTTACCAATCCGTCGAATCTTCCGGATCCGTCAGAAATCGAATATATGGAGGAGCCGATCGTAAGTGCTGAGATCATGGTTACGACAGAGTTCACCGGTTCCATTATGAAGCTTTGCCAGGAAAGACGTGGAGTTTATCTTGGTATGGAATACATAGAACAAACGAGAGTGCTTCTTAAATATGAACTTCCGCTTAATGAGATAATCTATGACTTCTTCGATGCTCTTAAATCACGTTCAAGAGGCTATGCATCCTTTGATTATGAGATCAAGGGCTATGAGAGATCAAAGCTTGTCAAGCTTGATATACTTATCAATCATGAAGAGGTTGATGCGCTGTCGTTTATTGTTCATGCGGATTCGGCATATGAAAGAGCTCGTAAGATGTGTGAGAAGCTTAAGGAAGAGATTCCGAGACATCTCTTTGAGATTCCTATTCAGGGTGCTGTCGGCGGCAAGGTTATCGCCAGAGAAACAGTCAAGGCCATGCGTAAGGATGTCCTTGCCAAGTGTTACGGTGGTGATATCTCACGTAAGAGAAAGCTTCTCGAAAAGCAGAAGGAAGGCAAGAAACGTATGCGTCAGGTCGGCAACGTAGAGATACCGCAGAAGGCCTTCATGAGCGTGCTGAAGCTGGATGAGGAGTAGGTATGAAGAAAGATCTAAGCATATACATACATATTCCTTTCTGCCAGAAGAAATGCGTTTACTGCGATTTCCTGTCCTTTGCAGGCTGTACCTATGCAAAGCAGCTGCAGTACATCGATGCGCTTGTTCAGGAGATCAAGCTGTATAAGCCTTTCGCTGACAGATATAAGGTAAGAACCATATTTATTGGTGGCGGAACACCATCCCTTCTGGATGAGGTGTTTATCGGAAATATCATTTCCACCATAAGAAATATATTTGAAGTGGACAGATTTGCCGAGATAACCATAGAGGCTAATCCGGGCACTGTAAAATACACAAATCTTCTGGCGTATCAGACACATGGTATCAACAGGCTTTCCATCGGGCTTCAGACAACCGATGATGAAGGACTTAAGAGACTGGGCAGGATACATAATTTTGACCAGTTCGTTGCTACCTTTAAGTCTGCAAGAAGAGCCGGGTTCAGAAATATTAATATAGATATCATGAGCGGTATTCCGGGGCAGACTGAGCACAGCTTCGTGGAATCACTTATGAAGGTCATGGAATTCGAGCCGGAGCATATTTCCGTATATTCACTTCAGGTTGAAGAAGGAACTCCGCTGTATGAGGATGAATATCTCCGCGGCATGATCCCGGATGAGGATGTCGACAGAAGAATGTATGCCATGACCAAGAAGGTGCTTGCGGTAAATGGTTATGAGAGATATGAATTCTCCAATTATGCCAAACCTAAGTATCAGTGCAGACATAATATTGTTTACTGGACCGGCGGAGAATATGTGGGCTTCGGTATCGGGGCGGCATCATATTTTAAAGGCCAGCGTTTCAATAATACAAAAGATATCGATAAATATATCAACATATTCCAGGAGAATCAGTCCGAGATCGCTGCAGGTCAGGACAGGTTTACTGTATTTGATAAAGTGACTGCTGAGCTTCGTGAAAATATCGAAACACTATATATAGACAGCAGGATGGAAGAGTTCATGTTCCTCGGACTCAGGATGATAAAGGGCGTCAGCCGTGCTGAGTTTAAGGCACGTTTTTCCAAGGATATTTACGAGATCTACGGACCTGTTATCAATAAATACTGTAATGAAGGATTTATGATATCCGAGGGTGATAATATAAGACTTTCTGACAGAGGAATAGATGTCTCAAATATAATTCTTTCAGACTTTATTCTGGACTGATATTTCATAAAAAGCGTACGCTTTGACACTGGGATTATTTGTGTTTTGTAGTACCACATATACTTGATTTTTTTTAAATATGCCTTGACAATTAGCGGTCAAGGCATTATATTTAGTTTAGTGTTTAGCACTCAGTAGGTTTGAGTGCTAACAAGACAGAAGGCGGTGATGAATTGGATATAAATGGTACTCTAGATGAGAGAAAAGAAATCATCCTGAAGGCTATCATTTCGAATTACCTTGAAACCGGCGAACCTGTTGGATCAAGAACCATTTCAAAGTATTCCGATTTAAACCTTAGTTCAGCTACCATCAGAAACGAGATGTCCGATCTTGAAGAACTTGGATATATAGTTCAGCCGCACACATCGGCGGGACGTATTCCGACTGATAAGGGCTACCGATTCTATGTTGACAGGATGATGGCTGAGAAAGAGGAAAGCGACGCAGCACAGGGCACTCTGCTCGAGAGAGTGGATAAGCTTGAATCGCTGCTCAAGCAGGTCGCCAAAGTACTTGCCTACAACACGCAGTATGCAACCATGGTTACATCGCCGAGGATGCATAACCGGCAGATCAAATTCATTCAGCTTTCACAGGTTGATGAAAAGAGGCTGGTAGCTGTAATAGTTGTCGGAGACAATGTGGCAAGAAACAGGCTGATCGATGTTGACAGGTCGCTGTCCAATGAAGAGGTGCTTAAATTCAATCTGCTGCTCAATACATTTCTTCAAGGCGCATTTGTAAATGATATTAACATTGAAATGATGCAGACCATGAGGGAACAGGCCGGAGATTATGCAGACATACTTGAGAAGATATTCGAAGGAATCGTAGACACGGTGCATCAGGCTGAGGAAACTGAAATATATACGAGTGGTGCATCAAATCTTCTTAAGCTCGGAGAGCCCGGAGATGTGAGTCGGGCAAGCGCACTTCTTGAAACATTTGAAGATAAGCAGGAGCTTGGTGAACTTGCTTCAGCTGCTCTTCGCCATGATGAAGAAAGTGGCGACAGTAATATCCAGATATACATCGGTGATGAATCACCGGTCGAAAACATGAAGGATTATTCAATAGTTACATCGACTTATGAGCTTCCTGAGGGAGCTAAGGGTACTATCGGAATCATAGGCCCTAAGCGAATGGATTACAAGAAGGTCGTAAATACATTGAAGAGTCTTACGGACGAACTTGATACCATATTCCGAAAGGAAGAGAAAAAGGGGTGATTAAAGAATGGCAGGAATGAGTATGGCAGAAATGCTCCAGTCTCTGCAGGACGAAAAGGAAGAGAAGGATGGTTCCGGAACTTCCAAAGGTGCGGAGAAGGTCGTTAATGTAGTTATTGGGAAGCCGATAGACGGAACCATAGTTACAGTAGATGACGAGCAATATATAGCTGCAGAAGATGCCGACGCAAAGAGACCGAAGCCGGTTCCTAAAAAGAACAGACGCGGTAACAAGGAACTCATGGCCGAGCTTGACAGGACCAAGGAACTTGCGGAAGGCAACAAAGAAAAATATCAGAGACTCATGGCTGAGTTTGACAATGCCAGAGCCAGAAGTGAGAAAGAAAACTCCAAGATGTTTGATTATGGAGCCAAGGATACACTTGAGAAGCTGCTTCCTATAGTGGACGACTTTGAAAGAGCTCTTGATAATATTCCGGAGAACGAAAAGGGAGCTTTCTCAGACGGAATTGAGATGATCTACAAGAAGCTGATGGATACACTCGGCAGTATAGGTGTTGAACCTATGAATGCTGCAAATAAACCGTTTGATCCGAACTTCCATAACGCAGTCATACATGTTGAGGATGAGAACTACCCGGAAAACACTGTAGTTGAAGAGATGCAGAAGGGTTATATGTACAAAGATCAGGTTCTTCGTCACAGCATGGTAAAGGTTGCAAATTAACATATATTTACAAATAAACAAAGTATATCAAGAATAAGATTTTTCTTAGGAGGAAAAATAAAATGGGAAAGATTATAGGTATTGACTTAGGTACAACAAATTCGTGCGTAGCAGTTATGGAAGGTGGAAAGCCTATCGTTATCACTAACGCAGAAGGTTCAAGAACAACTCCATCAGTTGTAGGTTTCCTTAAATCAGGTGAAAGAGTTGTTGGTGATGCAGCAAAGCGTCAGGCAGTTACAAACGCTGACAAGACAATCGCATCAATCAAGAGACACATGGGATCTGATTATAAAGTATCAATCGATGATAAGAAGTATTCTCCTGAAGAGATATCTGCAATGATTCTTCAGAAACTTAAATCAGATGCTGAGGCATACCTCGGCGAGAAGGTAACAGAGGCTGTTATCACAGTTCCTGCTTACTTCACAGACTCACAGAGACAGGCTACAAAGAACGCAGGTAAGATCGCTGGTCTTGATGTAAAACGTATCATCAACGAGCCTACAGCAGCAGCTCTTTCATATGGTCTTGATAACGAGAAAGAGCAGAAGATCATGGTATACGACCTTGGTGGTGGTACATTCGATGTATCTATCATTGAGATCGGTGAAGGTGTAATCGAGGTTCTTGCAACAGCAGGTAACAACAAACTCGGTGGTGATGACTTCGATAATGCAATCACACAGTACATGCTTGATGACTTCAAGTCAAAGGAAGGTATCGACCTTTCAGGCGACAAGATGGCTATGCAGAGACTTAAGGAAGCAGCAGAGAAGGCTAAGAAGGAGCTTTCATCTCAGACAGTTACAAATATAAATCTTCCTTTCATCACAGCTAATCAGGACGGACCTAAGCATTTTGATATGGATCTTACAAGAGCTAAATTTGATGAACTTACAGCTGATCTTGTAGAAGCTACACGTGGACCTGTTAAGCAGGCTATGGATGATGCAGGTCTTACAGCAGCAGATATCGACAAGGTTCTCCTTGTAGGTGGTTCAACAAGAGTTATCGCTGTTAAGGAAGCGGTTAAGAATATAACAGGTAAGGAGCCGTTCCAGGGTATCAACCCTGATGAGTGCGTTGCTATCGGTGCATGTATCCAGGGTGGTAAGCTCGCAGGTGATGCAGGTGCCGGCGACATCCTCCTTCTCGATGTAACACCACTTACTCTTTCAATCGAGACAATGGGTGGTATCGCTACACACCTTATCGAGAGAAATACAACAATTCCTACAAAGAAGAGCCAGATCTTCTCAACAGCTCAGGATAATCAGGATGCAGTTGATATCAACATCGTTCAGGGTGAGCGTGAGTTCGCTAAGGATAACAAGTCACTCGGTAGATTCAGACTTGATGGTATCGCTCCTGCAAGAAGAGGTGTTCCACAGATCGAAGTTACATTTGATATAGATGCAAACGGTATCGTTAACGTTTCGGCTAAGGATCTTGGTACAGGACGTGAGCAGCACATCACTATCACATCAGGTACATCACTTTCAGATGATGATATCGAGAGAGCAGTTAAGGAAGCTGCAGCTTACGAAGCAGCTGATAAGAAGCGTAAGGAAGCAATCGTAGTTAGAAATGATGCCGATGCAATGGCATTCCAGACAGAGAAGGCTCTTAACGAAGTTGGCGACAAGCTTCCTGAAGCTGACAAGAAGAAGGTTGAGGAAGATCTCAAGGCACTTAAGGCAATCATTGATTCTACAGATATCGATAACCTTTCAGACTTTGATGTTGAGAAGCTTAAGTCAGGAAGAGAGAAACTCATGACTTCAGCTCAGAACCTCTTCTCTAAGCTTTATGAGCAGAATGGTCCTGGAGCAAATGCAGGAACAGGAACAGGTACACCAAACTTTGGTGATGATGTAGTTGACGGTGACTTCAAAGAAGTGTAAAATAAATACCGTAGATTAGATTTCAGCATGGATTCGTATCGGCGGAGATAATCTGCCTGTTACGAATCCATGTTGAGTATAAAGAGAAAATACGAGAGAGAGTATAGCGAAAAGGGGAAATTATGGCAGATGCATTAGACAAGAGAGACGCGTATGAGGTCCTGGGGGTATCCAGAAACGCGGGCGACAATGATTTAAAAAAGGCATACAGAGTCCTTGCCAAGAAGTACCATCCGGATGCCAATCCTGGTGACAAGGAGGCAGAGGAGAAATTTAAGGAGGCTTCAGAGGCTTACGCTATCCTCAGTGATGCCGAGAACAGAAAGAAATACGATCAGTACGGCTGGTCAGCATTTGATCCTAACGGACAGGGCGGAGACGGCGGCTTTGATTTTGCTGATATGGGCGATATCTTCGGTGATATTTTCGGAGATATGTTCGGAAGCGGTAATAAGCAGAAGCAGTCAAGCGGTCCTGTAAAGGGTGCTGATATCAAGACGACCATCAGATGTACCTTTGAAGAGGCTGCATTTGGTACACAGACAGAGGTTGAGCTTCCTCTTAAGGACGAATGTCCTGTATGTCAGGGAAGCGGTGCACAGCCTGGTCATCCGGCTGAGACCTGCGGCAAGTGCGGCGGTAAAGGTCAGGTAGCACTTACACAGCAGTCACTGTTCGGCATGACAAGAACTATCCAGACCTGTCCTGATTGTCAGGGTTCAGGAAAGATCATAAAGTTTAAGTGCAGTAACTGTGCAGGTTCAGGTTTCGTTAAGAGTAAGAAGATCATTCAGATCAAGGTTCCTGCAGGTATTGATAACGGTCAGAGTATCCGTCTTCGTGAGATGGGTGAGCCGGGTATCAATGGTGGTGCAAGAGGTGACCTTATCGTTACCATCCTTGTTGATAAGCATGCTATGTTCCAGAGACAGGAATACGACCTCTATTCCAAGGAGCAGGTAAGCTTCACTCAGGCTGCGCTTGGTGGAAAGATCACACTTAATACGATTGACGGACCTTATGAATATGACCTTAAGCCGGGCACTCAGTCCAATACCAAGATAACTCTTAAGGGTAAGGGTATTCCGACTCTTCGCAATAAGAATGTAAGAGGAAACCATTATGTTACTCTTATAGTTGAGGTTCCTGATAATCTTACCGAAGAGCAGAAGCAGGTTCTTAAGCAGCAGGCGGATCCGTATGCTGTTGAAGTCAGAGCGGCAACCGATTCTCTTGGCGGTTTCTCATTTGGCGGACATAGAAAGAAAAAAAGAAAAAAGGTATAAATAAATATGATATGGAAAAAGTTAACGATTGATACCAGTGTTGAAGCAGTTGATCTTATCAGTGAGTTCCTTTCAGAGCTTGGTGTTGAAGGAGTGATGATAGAGGATAATGTTCCTCTGTCAGAGGATGATCTGAAATCAATGTTTGTGGATATACCTGCTATCATGGGCGAAGATGATGGCACAGCCAGAGTTTCCTGCTTCGTTGACGATTCATTTGATATTAATGAACTTAAGGCGGATATAGCGGCAGAGCTTGTCCGCCTTGAAGAGTTTATAGACGTTGGCAGCAAGGAGATAACTGTCAGCGATACAAGTGATGACTCAACCTGGCAGAATAACTGGAAACAGTATTTTAAGCCTTTCAGGCTTTATGATAATATTGTCATCCTTCCTACCTGGGAGGAATATGATGATATCAGACCTGATGATATAGTTGTAAGGATTGAATCGGTTATGGCATTTGGTACCGGTACTCATGAGACAACTAAGCTCTGTATCGGTCAGCTGAAGAAATATCTGAAGGAAGGACAGTCAGTTTTCGATATCGGAAGCGGAAGCGGTATCCTTTCGATAATCAGTGTTTATCTGGGTGCAGGATATGTACATGGCATGGATATCGATCCGGATGCGGTTAAAGCAAGTCTCGAAAATGCAGAGGCTAACGGCTTCGACAGAAACAGGATTGATTTCACCTGCGGCAATCTTCTCGACAGTAATTATATTGCCGGGGTATCTAAGGATAGAACCGGTGATTTTGCCGCGAAGAAAAGTGAAGGCGGTACTTATACTAACAATCTGTCAAACGGTTCCGGTAATGCTGATGCTACTAGTGTGTCGTCAGATTCCGGTAATGCACAGACTGCTGATAAAAATTATGATATAGTTGTTGCAAATATCCTTGCAGACGTTATCATGCCGCTTTCGGCTGTTGTAAGACCTTATATGAAGAAGGATGGTCTCTTCATTACTTCGGGTATCATAGATACCAAGGAGGAAGAGGTAAAAACCGAACTTCTGAAAAATGGATTTGAGATAATTGATATCATTCATATGGGTGAGTGGGTATCTATTGTATGTAAGTAATATTGGTGGTTTCTGATGAGTTTATACAGATTCTATGTGGAAGGCTGCAGTAATGCATCCGATAAAATATATATTTCCGGGAAGGATCAGAATCATATTAAAAATGTTCTAAGGCTTCGTATCGGTGAGGAGATCATCGTAAGCGACGGGACATCAAGGGACTATCATTGCAGGATATCTGATTATCCGGAGAATATGGTTGAAGCTGAAATAATTGATATTACAGAAAATGCAACTGAACTTCCGGCAGAGGTTGTTTTGTTTCAAGGAATGCCGAAGGCGGATAAGTTTGAACATATTATCCAGAAAACAGTAGAACTTGGTGTGCATGAAATATATCCGGTAATGATGAAGAGATGTGTTGTAAAGCTTGAAGGCGGAAACGGCACTGCAGATAATAATGGATTCCTAACAATCAGCGGTAAAGAAGCAAAAAAGATACAGAGATATAATAATATAGCTGAGGCTGCGGCAAAGCAGTCGCAGAGAGGTATCATCCCTGAGGTGAAAAGCTTTGTTTCATTGAAAAGAGCTGCGGAAATCGCGTCTCAGATGAATGTAGTGCTTGTGCCTTATGAATCAGCAGAGGGCATGGAATATTCACGCGGTATGATAAGTGAGATTAAAAAAATGTGCGCTGAGAGTTCAAAGAGACCATCTGTTGCTGTATTTATCGGACCGGAGGGTGGCTTTGCACAGGAGGAAGTTGATCTTCTGTCAGAAAAAGGCGGCAAGATAATTTCGCTTGGCAGAAGGATACTTCGGACGGAAACAGCAGGACCTGCAATAATGTCGGTTTTAGGTTTTTCACTTGATGAGTAATAATGTCTTTTTTGATAATAACTGATAAATGCTGTAAAAATTTTAAAAGTATTTTAGAAATACAATTATTGATATTTATTTAATGGATAGGAAACCGGTAATAATGGAAGCATATTTTGATAATTCGGCAACTACAAAGGTTTATCCCGCGGTAAAGGATATAATGATAAAAGTAATGGAGGAGGATTATGGCAATCCTTCTTCGCTTCATATGAAGGGCGTTGAGGCTGAGAGATACATAAAGAAAGCAGCTGAAAGCATAGCTAAAACACTTAGATGCAAGCCGGAGGAGATAATATTTACTAGTGGTGGAACAGAAGCGAACAATCTTGCTCTGATCGGAACAGCTCTTGCAAAGAAGAGGCTCGGAAAGCACATTATTTCCACAACAATAGAACATGCATCGGTTTCAGCAACTCTTGATTTTCTTAAAAGCCAGGGCTATGAAATCACTCTGATCGGTACGGATGATAAAGGCATAGTAAATCCGCAGAAGGTGGCTGATGCAGTTCGTGAGGATACCATACTTGTATCATGTATGATGGTAAATAATGAAATAGGTGCGATTGAACCTGTTGCAGAGATATCTGCGGCAGTGAAAAAGAAGAATCCTGCTGTATATATGCATGTTGATGCAATTCAGGCTTATGGAAAAATACCTGTATTTCCTTCTAAAACAGGCGCAGATCTGATATCGATAAGCGGTCATAAGATACATGGACCGAAGGGGTCCGGAGCACTCTATGTTAAGAAAGGTATACTTATCAGACCTATCATCTATGGCGGCGGCCAGGGTAACGGAATGCGTTCGGGAACTGAAAATGTTCCTGCAGTAGCCGGATTTGGAGTTGCTGCCGAAGAAAGCTTTAGAGATTTTGATAAGAAGACTGATCATATTAGAGAAGTAAGGGATTACCTCAGAGAAAAGCTGACAAGTCTTCCTGATGTGTACGATAACTCCGGTGACGCGCCACATATAGCAAGTTTCAGCTTTGTTGGAGTAAGGAGTGAGGTTATGCTTCACAGCCTTGAGGATAGGGGGATTTATACATCCTCAGGTTCTGCGTGTTCATCTCACAAAAGAGCAGCCAGCAGTGTCCTGACTTCTATAGGCCTTACAAAGGACAGGCTTGAATCAACACTCAGATTCAGCATAGGAGAGGATAATACACCGGAGCAGGTGGATTATATTTATGAAGTTATATCGGAACTTCTCCCTATGCTCAGACAATTCACCAGAAAGTGACAATATCAGCTGTAAACTTCCGTTCAAATCACAGATTTATGATTGGAACCGGCAGTTTTCTTAATAATATTAAGCAAAACAAGATGAATAACTGCGTATTTGTAGTTTATTAATTACATAAATATGGTATAATAGCTACCGATTGTTGCAAGGTGTCACAAAACAGGTGCACTGAGCTGCAGAGATCCTTGAGCAGGTCAGGGATCAATATGTTATTTTACGGAATTATATCAGGAGGCTTAAAACATGGAATCATTTAAGAGTATACCGGAAATATACGGAT
>CAMNMC010000101.1 GCA_946544235.1 uncultured Lachnospiraceae bacterium
CCTGAGCTTGTAACATCCATCGTTGCGGCCGGAAAGGGAGAGACAGCGATGGCGGTCGGAAATGTTATCGGGTCGAATATATTTAACCTGATGTTCATCCTTGGTATTTCATCCGCGATAAGTCCTGTTACCGTTAATCTTGCATCGGTCTATGATATGATCATACTTATTCTATTAAGCATATTTGTATATCTTATTGTCATAAAGAAGAAGATGATCGGAAGGGTGTCCGGTATAATAATGATACTTTTATATGTGGCGGATGTGGTTTTTGCGGCTGTAAGATGATGCGGGCGGTCATGGCTGGCAGGCACAGCAGCCGGTCACGAGTCGCATGCTGCACCGACCCATGCTGGCCATGCAGACCATGTAGGTTCTAAAATTAACTCTTGACACACAGCAGGCGAAAATATATAATATCAAAGCATGCGTATTTGACTTTCAAATACTGCATTTGTAATCATCATTTAAGAGATAAGGAGGTGAAAACATGCCAACATTTAACCAGTTAGTCAGAAAAGGAAGACAGACAGCTGTTAAGAAGTCTACTGCACCAGCTCTTCAGAGAAGCTTCAACTCACTCAAGAAGAAGCCTATGGAAACAAGTTCTCCACAGAAGAGAGGAGTTTGTACAGCAGTTAAGACAGCTACACCTAAGAAGCCTAACTCAGCTCTTCGTAAGATCGCGAGAGTTCGTCTCTCAAACGGTATCGAAGTAACAAGCTACATCCCGGGTGAAGGTCACAACCTTCAGGAGCACAGCGTTGTTCTTATCCGTGGTGGTAGAGTAAAGGACCTTCCTGGTACAAGATATCACATTATCCGTGGTACTCTTGATACAGCAGGTGTTGCTAAGAGACGTCAGGCACGTTCTAAGTATGGTGCTAAGCGTCCTAAGGATGCTAAGTAATCCATAACAGACAGTTTTTTCTGTTAAGTGCTGGTTAGGCATGATTTTCATTTGTCTTTGCCATAAACACAGCACGAACACATTCAAACCTGTACCGGGAACGAATATATCATGATCCGTAAGGTACATGGGTTAATGATATAGGTACGAAGTGAATGTGAGTACCTGAGAATTAATAATTATTAAGGAGGGAAGAACCGTGCCACGTAAGGGACATGTCGTTAAAAGAGACGTTTTAGCGGATCCAATTTACAACAATAAGGTAGTAACACGTCTTATCAACAACATTATGCTTGATGGTAAGAAGGGTGTTGCCCAGAGGATCGTATACGGCGCATTTGACCGTATTAAAGAGCAGACAGGCAAGGAGCCTGTTGAAGTATTTGAAGCAGCAATGAACAATGTTATGCCTCTTCTCGAGGTTAAGGCAAGACGTATCGGTGGTGCTACATATCAGGTACCTATCGACGTAAGACCTGACAGAAGACAGGCTCTCGGACTTCGTTGGATCACCAATTTCTCACGTAACAGAACTGAGAAGACCATGGAAGAGAGACTTGCTGCAGAGCTTATCGATGCATCTAACAACACAGGCGCATCAGTTAAGAGAAAAGAAGAAATGCACAGAATGGCAGAAGCAAACAAGGCATTTGCTCATTACAGATTCTAATCTGCATTTTAGGTTTCGGGCAGAGATCTGCCCGCGGATACTGTATTTTATATAATTAACAAGGAGGAAAAAGCCTTGGCTGGAAGAGAATATCCACTCGAGAGAACTCGTAACATCGGTATCATGGCACACATTGATGCTGGTAAAACAACTCTTACAGAAAGAATTCTTTACTATACCGGTGTAAATCATAAGATCGGTGAGACCTACGAAGGTACTGCTACCATGGACTGGATGGAACAGGAGCAGGAAAGAGGTATCACAATCACATCAGCCGCTACAACCTGCCATTGGACACTTCAGGAGCAGACTAAGCCGAAGGCCGGCGCTCTTGAGCATCGTATCAATATCATCGATACTCCGGGTCACGTTGACTTCACAGTAGAAGTTGAGCGTTCACTCCGTGTACTTGATGGTGCTGTCGGCGTATTTGATGCTAAGGGTGGTGTTGAGCCACAGTCTGAGAACGTATGGCGTCAGGCTGATACATATCACGTACCAAGAATGGCATTCGTTAACAAGATGGATATCCTTGGTGCAAACTTCTACAATACAGTAGAAGAGATCAAAACAAGACTTGGCAAGAAGCCAATCGTTATAAACATTCCTATCGGTAAAGAGGACTATTTCGAAGGAATCATTGACCTCTTCGAGATGAAGGAGTACCTCTATAATGATCATGAGGGTAAGGACATTTCTATAGTAGATATCCGTGATGATTATAAGGATCTCGCTGAGGAATGGCATGAGAAGCTCGTTGAATCATGCTGCGAGCTTGATGATGAACTCATGATGGCATACCTTGAGGGTGAAGAGCCAACAGTTGAGCAGCTTAAGGCAGCTCTTCGTAAGGGTACTTGCGAAGCAATCGATACTGCAGAGGGCGAGAAGTCAAGAGTAGTACCTGTTTGCTGCGGTTCAGCTCATCAGAACAAGGGTATCCAGAAGCTTATCGATGCTGTTATAGAGTATATGCCATCACCGGTTGATATCCCTGATATCAAGGGTGTTGACCTTGACGGAAATGAAGTTATCAAGAAGTCTTCCGACACTGAGCCTTTCGCAGCTCTTGCATTCAAGATCGTTGCAGACCCATTCGTTGGAAAGCTTGCATTCATCAGAGTTTACTCTGGTAAGTTAAATAAGGGTTCTTATGTACTTAACGCCACAAAGAATCACAAAGAGCGTGTTGGACGTATCGTTCAGATGCACGCTAATGACCGTACAGATATTGATACTGTTTACTCAGGAGATATCGCAGCAGTTGTAGGTCTTAAGAATACAACTACAGGTGATACAATCTGCGATGATCAGCATCCGGTTATCCTTGAGTCAATGGTATTCCCTGAGCCTGTTATCGAGCTCGCTATCGAGCCTAAGACTAAGGATGGTCAGGATAAGCTTGCTACAGCACTTTCAAAGCTTGCTGAAGAGGATCCTACATTCAGAACACATACAGATCAGGAAACAGGTCAGACAATCATCGCCGGAATGGGCGAGCTTCATCTTGAGATCATCGTGGATAGACTTCTTCGTGAGTTCAAGGTAGAGGCTAATGTAGGTGCACCTCAGGTTGCTTACAAGGAGACATTTACAAAGCCTGTTGATGTTGATTCTAAGTATGCTAAGCAGTCAGGTGGACGTGGTCAGTACGGACATTGTAAGGTTAAATTCGAGCCTATGGATCCAAACGGTGAAGAGACATTCAAGTTTGAATCAACTGTTGTTGGTGGTAGCATTCCTAAGGAATATATCCCTGCTATCGGTGAAGGTATCGAAGAAGCTGCTCAGGCAGGTATCCTTGCAGGATTCCCTGTACTCGGTGTTTCTGCAACAGTTTATGATGGTTCATACCATGAAGTAGACTCATCTGAAATGGCATTCCATATTGCCGGCTCTATGGCATTCAAGGAAGCTATGCAGAAGGGTAATGCTGTTCTTCTTGAGCCTATCATGAAGGTTGAAGTAACAATGCCTGCAGATTACATGGGTGATGTTATCGGTGACCTTAACTCACGTCGTGGACAGATCGAGGGTATGGAAGATGTTGGTAACGGTAAGCTTGTAAAGGCTTATGTTCCACTTTCTGAGATGTTTGGTTACTCTACAGACCTTCGTTCAAGAACACAGGGTCGTGGTAATTATTCAATGTTCTTTGAGAAATATGAGCAGGCTCCTAAGTCAGTTCAGGAGAAAGTTCTTAACGCAAAGAAATAATATACCATAAATATAAATAACATTTACAAAAATCCTTGAAACTTTATTAGATTTCTAATATAATATGTTTCAGACTGTAAAGAATGCCCAGGGGGGCAGAACTAAGGAGGAATTTAAAAATGGCAAAAGCAAAATTCGAAAGAACTAAGCCACATTGTAACATTGGTACAATCGGACACGTTGATCATGGTAAAACAACACTTACAGCTGCTATCACAAAGGTACTTTCTGAGAGAGTAGCAGGAAACGCAGCAGTTGATTTTGCTAACATCGACAAGGCTCCAGAAGAGAGAGAAAGAGGTATCACAATCTCTACAGCTCACGTTGAGTATGAGACAGAGAACAGACATTACGCACACGTTGACTGCCCAGGCCATGCTGACTATGTAAAGAACATGATCACTGGTGCTGCTCAGATGGACGGCGCTATCCTTGTTGTAGCTGCAACAGACGGTGTTATGGCTCAGACAAAGGAGCACATCCTTCTTGCACGTCAGGTTAACGTTCCATATATCATCGTATTCCTTAACAAGTGTGATATGGTTGAGGATGAGGAGCTTATCGAGCTCGTTGAGATGGAAGTAACAGAAGTACTCGAGGAGTATGGTTTCGAGGGATGCCCAATCATTAAGGGTTCTGCTCTTAAGGCTCTTGAGGAGCCAAACGGAGAGTGGGGAGACAAGATCATGGAGCTTATGGCTACAGTTGATGAGTATATCCCAACTCCAGAGCGTGATACGGATAAGCCTTTCCTTATGCCGGTTGAGGACGTATTCACAATCACAGGTCGTGGTACAGTTGCTACAGGTAGAGTAGAGCGTGGTACACTTCACCTTAATGAGGAACTTGAGATCCTTGGTATCAAGGAAGCGACAAAGAAGACAGTTGTAACTGGTATCGAGATGTTCAGAAAGATGCTTGATGAGGCTCGTGCAGGTGATAACATCGGTGCACTTCTTCGTGGTGTTAACCGTGATGAGGTTGAAAAGGGACAGGTTCTCGCTAAGCCGGGTACAGTAACTTGCCATAAGAAGTTTACTGCTCAGGTTTACGTTCTTACAAAGGACGAGGGTGGACGTCATACACCTTTCTTCAACAACTATCGTCCACAGTTCTACTTCAGAACAACAGACGTTACTGGTGTTTGTAACCTTCCTGCAGGTACAGAAATGTGCATGCCTGGTGATAACGTAGAGATGACTATCGAACTTATTCACCCAGTAGCTATGGAGCAGGGTCTTAGATTCGCTATCCGTGAGGGTGGTAGAACAGTAGGTTCTGGATCAGTTGTTTCAATCATTGAGTAGTCGCGAAGCAACGAGACACACTATATAAAAACAAAACGAGTCCGGCGCAAGCTTGCTTGCATGCCGGGCTCTTTTTGTTTTTATAAGCGCGGCGACTGCCGCGCTGTACGCAGCTCTGCTGCGGACGCAGTGTGTCTCGTATTGCGGCGACAGCCGCGACGCAATCAGCTTTGCTGATTGCGGACGTGTGTAATGCTGCGGACGCAGTGTGTCTCGTATTGCGGCGACTGCCGCGCTGTACGCAGCTCTGCTGCGGACGCAGTGTGTCTCGAAATAATAAAGCAAAATATAGTGGTGTCTTCATAAAAACTTAACAAAATGTGCAATTTTCCTCTTTAATTTTTTTTTATTTTGCTATATGATATAGAAAGGGTATTGGTTCAAATCTTAGGAGGTTGCAATGGATAATCAGAAGAAAAAATCATCAAAGAACAGAGGGCTGGACAGCTTAAGGGGTATGGCTGTCATAATAGCACTTCTTGCTGTTCTTGCGCCGAGCGTTCTTAAGGGTGGAATGCTCATCTTTTACATGTTCTATGTTGTTCTTGGATATATCACTACTGTTACGGCAGTAAATCTCATGCGGAAGGACAGATATAATGTTCCTGAATTCTACATCAAGAGGATCAAGACATATTATCTCGAAGTGATCATCCTTCTCTTTACATTCTGCGGACTGGCAGTTTTAATCTCGAATTCAGTGACCAGAACGGTCGGAAAAGAGATCATGAAGTTTGTCCTCGGATTTACTCTTTTCTTTGTTGTATTTCCTCTTTTATTCTTCATATGGAACAAGATTGCGGATAAGAGCGGACCGACCGCATCAAATATATTTCTTATCATCGTTGTGGCCGTTGATGCTATTGCAACAGCAATAGTAAATAAACCTGTGATTGATATTTATCCATACATCATAGGTATGATCGCAGCACTCGTTTATAAGAAGAAACTGAAATATTCCGGACTTCCGGCTGATTATAAGAGAAACAGAACGCTTATCTTCCTTGCAGCATCTCTTCTGGTGCTTGTAGGAGAACTGTTCTTCACGGGAGAGAAGCTTATCTCGAGATTTGGAATCATCGCAGCTGCCTGTGCCATGGGATTTATGGTATGGTATGCAACCGCGTCATATCTGAAGATTGGAACGGTTATCGATAAGGGCTTCTTAAAATTCCTCGGTAAAATGTGGCTGGAATTTGCAATAAGCTTTATAGCCATCGTTTTTATCTTTGCAGCAAAGGGCTGGACGAGTGTACCGGCAAGAATAGTATGTGTTCTGGTTATTCTTGCACTTACATATGGCCTCAATAAGTTTTGTCATTTTATAAGTGTTGCAAGTATCAAGGAAAGCGTTGCACGCTCAAATGAAGGCGGAGATGCTGCCAAAACCATACTTAAGCTTCTTCCGCTTGTAGTACTTGGAATATTTGTTGTTATAGGTTTTGTTGGCCTTATTGTAAATGCCGGAAAGTCAGGATCAACAGATTCCGACAGTACCAAGGCTAAGAAGACTAAAACGGAAGCTACAACCACAGAAGCAACCACACAGGCATCTACAACAGAAGCCAAGACCACAGAGGCAACCACAGAGGCTTCTAAGGCTGTTGATTCCTCTAAGGTTACCATGATAGGCGATTTCATCCTTGAGGGTGCTCAGAGCTATATCATGGAGGCTATGCCGGAAATTTACATCTCATCATATCAGAACAGACAGGTTTATGATGGCTCTTATGTTGCAAATGAACTGAAGGAAGAGAACAATCTCCGTGACGTAGTTGTTATAGAACTCGGTACCAACGGACCTTTCGACGAGGAAACCGGTCAGGCAATGATCGATGCTATCGGCAAGGAAAGAAGGATCTACTGGATAAATATCTATGCTAGCAATCGTGATTATGAGAGTGATGTAAATGATACCATCAAGAAACTTGCCGAGAAGAACAGTAACCTGAACATTATCGACTGGAATGCAGAGGTAACCAAGCATCCTGAATATGTACATGACGGATTCTATCTTACAGATGATGGACTTGCAGCTCTGACTAAGATTATCAGCACAACCGCGAAGTAATATTACAAATACGTGCATTAAGTAATTATGATCAATAAAGGTCGGGACATTGTTCCCGACCTTTTTACATCTTTCATGACGGCGGCGAAAAAGTATTACAGTATCGGGTCAAAACAAATAAGTTTTTGTTTATGTAATAACAGGATATAAAGAACTATTTTTTACGAGCAGTATATTAAAAAATATGATAAAATAGATCTATGTGAACATCGTATTAAAGTGAGGAAATATGCAGGAAAGATCAAACCCAAAAACTGAAAAGGATATAAAGATCGAGAAGCTGGCTGCCAAGGTCATGGATATTTCCAGAGACCGTATCGCGGTAAGTCTTCGTTTTCTTGATATTGCCCTTGCGGAGGTTAAGCTGATCGAGAGGAAGGATATCAAGGATAAAAACGAAACCTACGGCGGCGGAATGGCGACCGATGGGCAGTACATTTATTATGATCCTGAATGGGTCCTCAGGACATACAAGGAAGAGCCTTCGCGTGTTACAAGGACTTATCTGCATCTGCTGCTGCATCTTATATTTTTCCATCCGTTCAGCTATGATAAGCTCGATAAGGTGCTTTGGGATCTGGCATCGGATGTTGCTGTTGAGTCGGCGATAATATCGATGGGATATCCTGTATTTATGACTGAGCGCGACGCTGAGGCGGCTGAGGAGCTGAAGACCATAAGGCGTCTCTGTAACGGTATTACCGCTGAAAAGGTCTATAAATATCTCAGAACCTACGATATATCCGAGGCGGGCAAGATCAGATGGTTCGTGCTTTTCCACAAGGATGAGCATATTTACTGGCGGAAAAAGAAGGAAATCAGCATACAGCTTGAGAGATGGCAGAAGATTAGTGAGAGAGTGAAGACCGATCTTAAGACCTTCTCGAAGGGCGGAGCGGTCAACGAGGAGATTGAGGCCAGTCTGTCCGATGCGACTAAGGAGAAATACGATTATTCCGAACTCCTCCAGCGGTTTATGACCACAGGTGAGGATATCAGGCAGAGTGACGATGAGTTTGATTATATTTATTATTCCTATGGACTCGAGCATTACGGAAATATGCCTCTGATCGAGCCACTGGAGTACAGGGATTCGCGGAAGGTTCGTGAGTTCATAATCGCTCTTGATACCTCGGCTTCCTGCAAGGGTGCAATCGTGCAGACCTTCCTGAAGAAGACCTACAGCATCCTGAAGAGCAGGGACAACTTCTTTACGGAGGTAAATATACATATCATTCAGTGCGACAGCCAGATAAGGCAGGACACGAAGATAACGAATAACGATGAGTTCGAGGATTTCTGCAGAAATATAAAGCTGAAGGGCTTCGGAACGACTGATTTCCGACCGGTCTTCAAATACGTTGACGAGCTGATAGAACAGCAGGAATTTGAGAATCTGAAGGGACTTATATATTTCACGGATGGCTACGGAGATTATCCGGAGAAGATGCCGGACTATGATGTAATGTTCGCATTTCTTTCAGAGGATGAATATGCACCGAAGCCGCCAGTATGGGCTTACAAGATCGTGCTGCAGCCGGAGGAACTCGAGGCAGAGGCGATACGGATAGAGCAGGAGAAGCGTGAAGCTGAGGCGGCACGAATCAATCAGGAGAGTAGTGAAAAAAGTGAAACAGATTCATTCGGTACTGATAAATAGAATCATAATACAGAAGAAACGGTATTAGAATAAAACTGATTATAATTGAGCAAAAAACACGAGACAATATAATTAGTGAATTAATAGATTGATTCTGGTTCGGATAACAGAAATAATCAGATGATCAGAAAACATTGTTAGTTGATCAGGGAGGTCACAGATGAATATAAATCAGGCGAAAAACTATATAAAAAATGACGTCAGCTTATACCTTCTGAAGGATGAGTGGGGCGAATACAGAATACCGGTCGTAAGGCAGAGACCTATATTTCTTCTTGGAGCACCCGGAATAGGCAAGACAGCGATCATGGAGCAGATCGCATCAGAGCTTGGGATTGCGCTCGTATCTTACTCGATGACTCACCACACGAGGCAGTCTGCGCTCGGACTTCCTTTCATCAAGCATGAGAGCTATGAGGGGATGGAGTACGACATCTCCGAATATACCATGAGTGAGATCATTGCGTCGATCTATTCGGTAATGCGTGAATCGGGCGTGAAGGAGGGAATACTATTTCTCGACGAGATCAACTGCGTTTCCGAGACGCTTGCACCTTCCATGCTGCAGTTCCTGCAGTACAAGGTATTTGGAAAGCATAAGGTTCCGGACGGCTGGGTAATAGTTACCGCAGGAAATCCGCCTGAATATAACAAGAGCGTGCGTGAATTTGACGTTGTTACGCTCGACAGACTGAAGGTTCTTACGGTTGAGGCCGATTATGATACCTGGAGAAAATACGCCCGAGAGCATAACGTCAGAAGCGAGGTTACTAGTTTCCTCGAGATTCATAAGGATTATTTCTATCATATGGAGATGACCACCAGAGGCCGTTCATACGTTACAGCAAGAGGCTGGGAGGATCTTTCGACCATACTCGGACTCTATAACGAGAAGAATCTTGCGGTCGACGAGACGCTTGTCGGACAGTATATCAGAAACGACAAGATTGTTAAGGAATTTACCGCATACTACGATCTTTATAATAAATACAAGAGAGACTACAAGCTGGATGATATTCTCAGTGGAAATCCGCCTGAAACAGCATTTGCAAGAAGTAAGAAGGCAGGTTTCGATGAGAGGCTTTCCGTTCTCGGAATGCTTATGGACAGGCTGGAATCAGAGATTGGTGATGTGATAGAGAAGACGGATTTCCTTGCAGAGCTCTTAAAGCTTCTGAAGCAGCTTAAGGGCAGTCTTGAAGGCTACGGTACTGCATCTGAGGTTATTTCCTTTCTGGAGAAATGTTCTGAAGGAGAAAGAAGCAGGATGGACAAGCTCGCTAAGGCAAACTCACTTTCTGACAAGGATAAGAGGAAGCTGAGAAGGATAATCGATCACCTGAACAGGACTATCAAGGAGATCGTTACAGCCGGTTCAGAGCTCAGGACTCCGTCCGAAGCCTTCAACATCGTTAAGATGAATTATGACGATGCTGTGGCTGATATGAAGGAGGATGTTAAAAATACAAAGGAGAGAATGCATAACCTCTTCAGCTACGTTGAGAAGGCCTTCGAGGAAGGAAATGAGATGCTTCTTCTTGTTACCGAACTTACCGTCAATGAGAATTCTTCAAGATTTATCGCACAGTTCGGTTCAGAGGATTACACAAAAGCCAGTGAGACTCTGATGCTCGCCGAGAGGCAGGATGCAATAAAGAAGGAGATTATTGAGCTGGATATCTAGAGGAGATAAATCATGCCGGATAAGGTATTTAAAACGTCACAGGGCGAACTGTATTACGTAATTAAAGAAGACAGGGTAAATATAACCTCATACACCGGAGAGGATGAGAATCTGGTAATCCCGGAGGAGATTGAAGGACTTCCGGTCAGAAAGATCGATAAGAAGGCCTTCATGAACGCCAAGAGAGTGAGGTCGGTCGTGCTTCCTGATACGATCAGAAAGCTTGCGGACTGGAGCTTCTCTTACTGCAGAATGCTGGGTACTGTGGAGCTTCCGAGAAAGAAGATCAGCATGGGACATTCACCGTTTCTCGGAGATGACAGGCTGGAGAGAATAAGTCTCAGAAGCAGAAAAAAATACCCTGATAACGAATGGCTGGCAATGTCTGAGAAGGACAGGGATGATACGGCTGTTCTTCTTGCATCACTCTATAACATGAAAGGGGCTGATCACCTTCTGAACTGCAGCACGGCAGGCACAGAGGAGTGGTTTGAAGGCCTCGACAGAAGGCTTCTGGAATTCATAGACGAACCGGATGAGGAAGGGCATGCTGAGATGATCCTCTGCGGTGAGGAGGATCTGGAATGCACTCTGGACGTATTTGTAACCAATAAGAGGAAGAAGAAATCAAGGTGTGCTTTTATGCGCCTTCTGCACCCTGCAGGCCTTACTGAGGCTTCTGAGGAGCGTTACAGGGCATATCTGACCGGCCACTCTGTAGGCTGTGAATCTGATGAAGCATGGCAGGTTCTGAAGGAGGAATATGGTCATATAAAGGAATACTATGAATATTATGTAAACCTTGGATGCCTGAATGATGATAACTTTAACGATACGATAGTTGATCTGGGAGATAAGCAGGCTGAGATGAAGGCGTATTTCCTCAGATGGAAGGAAGCAAATAAGCCGAAGGAAGAAGATTTCTTCGATAGTTTTGAACTTTGATCGGGAGAGGGACTTATGATATTATTTATTAATGCATGTGTAAGAAGTAACTCAAGGACCAGGCGCCTTGCTGATGCATATCTTGAAGGTTTGAACGACTCCGTAACGGAAGTTAAGCTATGGGAATGTGATTTCAATAAGGTTGATGAAGCATATTTAGATAAAAGAGATGAGCTGATAAGGAGAGGAAGCTTTGACGACACTATGTTTGAACTGGCGAGACAGTTCGCTGCGGCTGACAGGATAGTGATCGCGGCGCCTTTCTGGGATCTGTCATTTCCGGCATCGCTGAAGCAGTACATCGAGCTTATCAATGTTCTCGGAATAACCTTTATTTACACGGAAACGGGTGAGCCGAAGGGGCTCTGCAGGGCGGATAAGCTGACCTTTATCACAACTGCCGGCGGATACTATTTCCCGGAGGAGTTCGGCTTCGGGTATATTAAGGCTCTGGCAGAGAATTTCTATGGAATCGGGCAGGTTGAGCTTATCAAAGCGACCGGGCTTGATATAGTCGGAAATGACCCGGAAAAAATACTTGAAAAATCAATTGATGAGATCAGAAGGAGTAATAATGCTTGATATAAAAAAATATGCCCCTATGGGTTGGAACAGCTGGGATTGCTACGGGGCAGGAGTAACAGAAGAAACAGTCAGAAGGAACGCAGAGTTTATGGCGAAAAATCTGCTGAAATACGGCTGGGAATATGTAGTTGTCGATATTCAGTGGTCGGGCCCTGATGCGAAAACGCATGAGTACATACCATTTCAGGAGCTGGTGATGGATGAATACGGAAGACTGCTTCCGGCAGAAAACCGTTTTCCGTCTGCGAAGGGTGGAAAGGGCTTTAAGGAGCTTGCGGATTATGTGCATTCGCTTGGATTGAAATTCGGTATTCACATCATGCGCGGAATTCCGAGAAGGGCGGTTCAGTTGAATCTGCCGGTGTACGGAACAAAATATTCCGCGCGAGAGATAGCAGAGCCAAATAACATCTGTGAATGGAATCCGGATATGTATGGTCTGAACCCGAAGCATGAGGGCTCAAAGGCGTATTATGACAGTATTTTCGCCTTATATGATTCATGGGGAGTTGATTTCATCAAGCTTGATGATATATGCCGTGAAATGCCGAGATTTGCCGATGAGCTTGAACTGATCAGCAGCAGTCTGCATTCATGTGGAAGAGATATGGTATTTTCAATCAGTCCCGGACCGGCTGTTCTCGAATATTCCGAGTTTTATAAGAAAACAGCTGATATGTGGAGGATCACGGACGATTTCTGGGACAAGTGGGAGCTTCTCTATGCAATGTTTGAGAGAGCAGAAAAGTGGTCAATCCACACAGGTGCAGGTAACTGGCCTGACGCGGATATGCTTCCGATAGGTCCGATTCTTCAGGATTATGACAAAGCAAACAGGACGAAGTTCACGAAGGATGAGCAGATCACAATGATGTCGCTCTGGGCCATATTCCGTTCACCGCTGATGATCGGCGGCGATATGACCGGCTTCGATGATTTCACGATGAGCCTGGTAACCAACAAAAAAATACTGGAGATGCATAAGGATGCCAGACATTCTCATCAAGTATGGCGCAGAAAGGAAGATGGCAGTGAGCATATACTATGGGCTGCGGCTAAGGTTGATGGCGGATGCTACGCCGCACTGTTTAACGCCGGAGATACGGAGAGTGAGATATGCCTGAAGCTGTCTGAGCTGGAAATATATTCGTCAGATGTAAGAGTGACCGAGCTCTGGAACGGCGAGATCAAGGGCATAGATATGATCGAGGGCAATCCTGCGGTTTATCTGAAGCTGAATCCTCACGGCGCGGCAGTGCTGGACCTGAAAGTGCTGTGATAATTTAAAAGGTAACAATACAAAAAACCAATAAAAATAAGCCTCTTTGAAGATTAAAGAGGCTTATTTTTATAGTATTATTCGCCAGGTTTGGCAGGAGGTTCACCATTGCCATCACCATTTCCGTTACCATCAGGTGGGGCATCAGGACGGTCGCTGCTGCCTGATCCACCGTTTCCAGATCCACTGCTGCCTGAGCTGGAAGAGAGGGTTAGCTTTTCGCCTGTTGAAGCGGTTCCGGATGTATATTCCTCGCCGTTTACGTAGAGCTTATGACCGTTCAGATCAATTGAATCAGCGTCGCAGGTAAGACTTGTTATGTAGGAATCGCCTGTGAGCACCCATTTTGAGCCACCGCTTATCTCGACGTATACATCGCCTTCCTGGCCGTCTGGGTTGATAGCACCATTAAAGCTTGAACTGTCACTGAGGTACAGGTTGAGTTTAGATACACTGTCAACTTTGATGTCGCCGTTTATTTCCTGGGAAGAAGCGTTCATGTTGACCTTGCCTCCGTTGGAACCTTCATTGCCCCATCCTGCAGCTGCAGCTCGCAGGAATACTCCTTCGGTATCGAGATTTACTATCTCTGCACCTGACAGATTGATGTCGGCAACAGTGTTATTTACGAAGAAGATGTCGCCATTCTTGTTAGTGAGAGTTCCTCCGTTCATGGTAAAGTAAGCATCGCCTTCAGCGGCATCACCGGACATTGACTGATAGATCATAACTGCCTGATAATATGAGGATTTATCGCTGTTTTTTGAGTTGTTATCTGCGGTAAGAGTGACATTATTCAAAGTTACCGAATTCTTTCCTTCAACAACAACACCCTGTGAAGAGGTTGAGGTCATTACAGCGTCATTTACCGTGATATCTGCAGTCGAGTAAATGACAGGGGAACCTTTGCCGTCAGTTATATATTCACCGGATGTAACATTAACAGTGCCGCCACCTCTGTCGGAACGGATGGCTGCTGAAGAATTGCCTGTTGTGTGAATATAGAGATTGGTTGCGTTCATGGTTCCGCCGCCGGTTGTCATGAGGCCGCCTGAGCAGTTGCCGGTTGTCTCAATCACCGAATCGGAGATATTTACGGTTGTTCCTTCTCCGTAGGAAAATACGCCGTTTGCGTGTTTTCCGTCAGTCTCAACAACTACATTACTCAGAGTTAATGTAGCACCATTTGTTGCAAATACAGCTGCATTTTCACCGTAAAAATCAGCTTCGTCGCCATCGGCTTCACCGGTTTTTTCAACCTTGATATTTGAGTATTCGGCGGTTTCACCGTCTGCGAGGATCGCATGACCGCCATCTGAATCATCAGATATGGTATCATTTATGGTTATATTTTCTTTGACAGGTATGTTTTCATTTCCGGCTTCAGCCTGAGTCCCGGTCTCGCTGGTATCGTCTGCTGTGTCAGTCTTACCGGAGTTATCGTCTGTGGAAGTTTCGTCTGTGGAAGTTTCGTCTGTGCCTGTTTCTGTAATATCATCTGTGGATATCTGCTCAGATGTGTCGTCGGTTTGTACCATTATATCCTGAGATGTATCTTCAACCGCACTTATCGTTGTTGTGGCAGTTGTTTTATCCTGGTCGCTGTCTTCTTTTCCGCATGCTGCAAGACTAAGCATCATAGCTGCTGCAACACCGATCACTATTTTCTTTCTTAAAATCTTTGATCTCATAATCTTTAACCTCCTTTAAATTACATGGATCATTTACTTGATTTATGGAGATCATAATATGCATAACTTAAATTAAACTGAAAAGATTTACGGATTTGCTATGAAAAGTAATGATAATGATTTATAATTCTTCTTGGACGGAGAGAAATGACTATGGAGGAGAACTAAACGATGATCAACAGAAATGATATGCTTGAATTAACTCGTCGAATGACTCCGACGCGAAACTGCTTTGCCAGGGTTGCCGGGGCATACATGGATGAGGATGGTTATGATGACGGCACATTTAACATACATTTTGGAAAGCTGAAGCAGAGTGAAGTGAAGAGAAATCTTGAACTTGCGAAGGTGATTCCTTTTGCAAGGACAAATGAGCAGCTTAAGGAATACAGATTTCCTAAGGGAGAAGCGAGAAAAAACAGTATGTGGCAGCTTCTTCTGGCAATGAAAAACAGCGGGCTGAAGGATGATGGCCTGCTTAGTGTTTTCTATGAGATTGTCGGTGAGAATTACGATTCTGTTGATGAATACAGTATCTTTGTGTTCTACGGATCCTACGATGTTCCGGTTAAGGGAACTGATGGAGAATGGATAGAGGGCTCTGAAGAGGTGTATGATTTTATAGTATGTGCAATTTCACCGCTTGAGGGTGAATATGAACCCGGAAAGCCCGAGTTCGGTTTCCTGTTTCCTGCATTTGTTGACAGGAGCAGTGACGGTAATGTGATCGATATTTTTAATGCGGATCCGGAAAATGTTCAGAAGGATCTGATGGACAAGATATTAGGAGCCTGAAAATCGATACTCCCGACCATCGGTATGTTTTGATGGTCGGGATTGTCTGTTTTTAGAAGGTTACGAAACGTAATCGCGGCTATTGAAATCCGAATATTTCCGGCTGTATAATCAGGTTAATCAGAGTCGACACTGATAGAAGCATATTGATTACGACAGACAGTGAACCGGTCGCTTATCTGTCGAAGGATAGTAATGAATATATTTTCGGAGGTGTCAAAAAATGGTAAAACTTGATGAGACCAGCAAAAGACAGCTTTTGAAGGTTCGAAATCTGGGTAAAAATACAGCGGAAGAGATACTTATGAAATTATTCTATTATCAGTTTAATGTCCTGCCGGATTCACAAAAAAGAGAGTATATGCTGGAAGTTGCCGCGTCGAATAATTAAAAAATCAGAGCTGTGCGAGGAGGATTTCGAAGAGAAGGATTTATGCTTGTAATAATGGTATAAAAACTGTAAAATCAATTATAATTGCTATGCAAATGATTATTGAGAGCTTATGCTGATTTGTTGAATGGAGAAGTATTGATAGTAATGCAGGATGCTGATGAATTGATTTACAAACGTTTTATAACGGAACGAAATGAAGAGGACTTTCGCATCCTTCTGGAGCGGCATAAGGAAAGCCTGATGCTCTTTCTCTACAGCTATGTCCATAATCTGGAAGATGCTGAGGAGCTTATGCTTGATACTTACGCAGAGGTTGCCGCCGGGTCATCTTTTTTCGGGAAAAGCTCATTTAAAACATGGCTTTTTTCCATCGGAAAAAATAAGGCGTTGATGAGACTCAGGAAGAGGCATTTTACCACTGTTGAGCTTACTGAAATGGCAGAGGAAAAAACCGAGCCGCCCGAAATGGAAATCCTGAGTGATGAAAGAAAAAGACAGCTATATAAAGCTCTTGATCAGATTAAAGAAGAATACCGTCAGATACTTATACTTCTATATTTTGAGGAGATGTCCTATGATGAAGTTGAACGTGTAATGGGTAAGCGAAGAAAGCAGATTTATAATCTTGCGGAGCGTGGACGGTTGGCCCTTAAGGAAAGATTGGAAAGGATGGGATTTGATTATGCGTAGTACTGATGAACAGCTTCATGAGATCATGAAACGTGCAGAAGTCATACAGGAAAAAAACATAATTAAGAGACGTTTCAGAGCATGTGCAGTGGCTTCATGTGCATGTGCTGTGCTGCTTATCATTGCATGCTTTTATATCCCGACGTTGTCTGTGAAACAGGAAGATGCCGGAATGCAGCGTTATGGAAGTCTGCTTCTGGCTACACCATATATGGGATATGTAGTGGTAGGGGTGCTTGCCTTTATACTTGGGATTTGTATAACGTTGATGTGCGTTCAACGGAAAAAACTGAGGGATAAGGAAAAGGTATAAAAATGAGTGTGGAGATAGCTCTGAGTCTGACTCATACAGCCGTGCTTCTGGTCATATTTATTGTAACGTTGAGGCAACTTTATACGAAAAATGTTACCATAAATATGGTTTTTTTCGCATTTGCCGTGGCCAGTGTTCTGCTCAGCAACTTTTACTGGCTGACGTATGATATCATGCGTCCGGGAATAAGAATGCCATTTGCAGCCAATGAAATCGGTGAATGGGCATGTTTTCTCCTGATGGGGGAGGCTCTGATCGCAAAAAACAAGTATATAGCTTCAAAGATGGGTATAATCTGCACGATCAGCTTTGCTGCAGCCAATACAGCTCTTTGGATCGCATGGACCGGAGAATGGTTCCAGGATATTTTCACGGGTATGACACTTGGATATTTATTCTACCGTTTGTTTATCCGTATCCAGGATGCAGAGGCATTTCCGGCATGGGAATGGAGAATGCTCTATGTTGCCTGTCCTTTGGTTATCGGAGCACAGACAGCAATATTTTTTGTGTCTGAGGATATGAGCAATGCTCTTGATATTTTCAGCTGTTTGCTTCTTATTGGCATATGTTTGATACTTGTCATTCGTGCTATTATAAAACTTAAAGTCTGTAATGATCCTGCAGTGATAGTATCATGTACATTTAGTGCCTTTGCATGGTCTGTAATCACAATGTATATGAGTTCCGGAGTCTTTTATATCGCAGCTATGGTGGGTACGATGATCTGTTTTCCGATGATGTACTTATCACTGAAAAAGGAGGCGGAGATATCATGATTTATGCAGAAAATATCCTCCTGTGTATCGCTGTTCCGCTTATAATCTCGCTGTTTTTTATAAAAGGAGAGGTAAGGCAATATGTGGCTGCATTTCTTCTTGGAATGGGAGTATGCCTGATATCGGCTTATATCAGCGGTTTCCTGAACCTCAGCACCGGAATAGGTGAAAATGATACATCGGTTTTTCTTTCGCCCATGGTTGAGGAGCTTATGAAGCTTTTACCGCTTTTGTTCTTTCTCATGCTGTTTTCACCTGAGGATCGAACACTTACCATGCTGGCTGTAGCTATCGGCGCAGGATTTGCAACATTTGAGAACTGCTGTTATGTGTTAAGCTTTGGTGCTGAGAGTCTGACTTATATCATGATCCGAGGAATGGCAGTTGGTGTTATGCATATCGTTAGTATCTTGGCACTTTCAATCTGGTTTATTATAGCTAAGAGGTTTAATGTATTTTCTTTTCCGGCAGTATTGGGAGGACTGGGACTGTCCATGATCTTTCACTCACTGTACAATCTGCTGGTATCAGAGCCGGGAGCATCAAGGATCATCGGGTATATGTTGCCGATCATTGCAGCAACAGGACTTTATGCGTTATATCGAAAGCTACCGCGGCTTTTCTGATCAGTGTATTTTCATATAATAATTACAATCTGCTGTTATCATCAGATCGGACTTCAGAATTGTATATCTAAGTAGGATTTGGCGCAGTCACGTAGAAGTGACTGCGCTTTTTTTATGAAATATGAAGAAAACACATAGTGGAACCGTGATAAAAACAAACAACTAATCGTGATAAAAACAAACAACTAATCGTGATGAAAACACAGCGAACCATGATAAAAAACACAGCAAAAATGTGACGAACACACATCGAATTTTGATAAAAACAAACAGAAGAAACATGTGTAAAAAATTTTTTGAAAAAAAGTGAGTAAAATATCATAAAACTGCAACTAAGAGGTGTGAAAGTAAAAAGCATAGTATCAAGGAGGTGATGAAACAGTGAAATACACGAATGAAGAAGCGCTTGCTGAGATCATGCGACGAAGTGATCAGATAAAAATCAGAAAGAGTTGCAGGGCATACAAGGTACTGTCATGCGTATCAGGCGTGCTTTTTTTTGTTCTGGTATTTATGATAGCGCTGTTTCCGAAAGATATTACAGCTACTTCCGAAGGCTCGGTGTATGGAGCTTTTCTGCTTAGCAGAGAGTCGGGCGGCTATGTACTTGTAGCTGTGATCGCTTTTGTACTGGGTATTGCGGTGACACTGCTATGTTTAAAGTACACGAAGTTCACGAAACTGAAAAAGAATTATGAAGAAAAGGAGAAGGTTAAATGAAGAGTAAGAAAACGATAAGTATTGTCATGGCATTATTTATGGTCATGTCTTTACTGCCTCTGAAAAGTAAATCAGTGTATGCTGATGGAGAACCTACAGGGGTAACAAGTACAGGACAGGCTATATTGGATCAGGATAAGAAGCAGCCAAAAGAACTTGAAACGCTGCCGCAGACTGTGTTTGAAAACGATCCGACGCTTACAAGTAATTCGGAAGAGGCTGTTCCATTCCTTTTATCTGAATGTGATGAGCTGTTTCTTTACAGACATGGTGGCCAGCAAAGTGAAAACGGATGGTATTTTGCCGGAGAAAACAATACCGGTATCGATATGAAGAGACAGTCGCTTGACGAAGACGGTTATTCGTGGGTTAAATCGATAGATGTCAAAAATGTTCGGGCAACAGAGGTGAATGTTGCAGGCAAAACAGGCTTAAAAAACTATAGTTTCCTGCAGGGGACGTCGTTCGATCCGCTTGGAACAGGACGAAAGCAGTATGCTGCATATTTAGGCTGGCAAGAGACAACTACAGGAGGCAACATGAATATAATTTTATATGATCCGGTATCCGGTGACTATAGAAGCTATTTTCTTTGTAATGCTGACTGGGCGGTGAAGGATAATCCTCATTATTTTGAAATGCAGAATGTTATGGCTATCACGTCCGGAGATTATGATGGTGACGGAAAAGACTCGATTATCGTATTTGGCTGCGGAAATGGAGACAATCTTTATCTGTACGAAGTTTCTTATGATGGAAGAACAATATATGTAAATCAGGTCTTTAATCTGGATACAAATCTGGTTTACAAGGATTATTTAAGAGATGGCACTGTTGAGGATATTGAGCCTGAGAATGACAAATACATAATGCGCCACAAACCGGTTGTCAGTCTGGCAACAGGTGATTTTAACGGTGACGGTATAGATGAATTTGCTTATTCGGCAGGTTTTTATAATGGATCCAGTAATGCAGAGAATGGCTGGAATGGCCAATATGGCGATAGTCCAAAGCATTTTTCGACCCATGTATGTGTCGGAAGCAAAAAAGGGGCAAGCTGGACGATGTCGGATCCTGTATGGCTTTATGATGAAGAACTGTATACCACGGATCAGGAAGGCGAAACATATAACGCATATATGATGCATGCGGGAGTGATAGGCGCGGGAGATACAGATGGCGACGGTATAGATGAGATTGTTGCTGTAGGTTATACATCGGTAAATGAAGATAATCACGCAAGGATCACCTACAAAAATAACGGAAAAGTCAATGTAGAGCATTTCTGTGATTGGGATAAGAAGAATTATGTTACGGCAGTTATTGAAAACGTAGGGTCAGATTATAAAAGGACAACAGGCGCCCTGAGTGATCTGAATAATGTACTTCCTATGAGTACATTCGCGGCTGACAGCCTTGATAAATACAAGGACAAGCGTTACGTCCTTCCTAAGATCGTTGTTGCCTGCGGAAAAACAAACGGTACAGGAAAGAAGGAGGATGTATTTATCTCGGGTATCCTTTATGATTTTGAGAGTGGCACGGGCAGAACCGGGGCTCTGCATACTCCTAAACTTATGAATCAGACATTCAAAACGACAATGGACGGAGAGTATGATTCGGAAGTACATTGGGTAAGTAATGTGGCTGTGGGTAATTTTGACCATAATGCAAACAACAGGGAACAGTTTGTCTATACAGTCATGTATATGGAATCGGGATCAAATAAATACAACTGGGCATATCTTGGGGTTGAAGGTGGTTCGGTGTATAATGATGTTTATGATGATGATGGAAATCTGGTCTCTCTTGGAGAATGTACCGTTTACGCCGGAAGTGATATCCGCGGTGATAATAAGACATACATAGACAACGAAGAAAAAGGAGGATCGAGAATATTCAGATCTGCCAATAGGCTGGAAACGAATGCTGTGCCGCTCTGCCTTGATGTGAATGATGATGGTATTCTTGCAAGACATAATAAAAACTATTATGCCTATACTGATCCGGATGTAAAAGCAGTGCTTCAGGCTGCACCTTATTTTTCCGAGTTGAACGATATAGGTGCTCAGGAGGTCGGAGAGACAAGCTATACTATTGAGACATCATATGGCGAATCCAAGACAAAAGGATGGGAGGTATCCTTCAGCGCAGGGCTTGCAGTCGATGGAAAGGTTGGAGTCGTACAAGCATCGTTAGAGGCCGGCGGACAGGGAACCTGGTCGAAGGAATATGAAACAGCGTATGAGCTTACCAAATCAAGGACGTTTACGGCAACATCAAAGGATGTAGTTGTCATCAGCCGTATTCCTGTACTGATCTATGTTTATGATGTATGGGACAGTAATACTCATAGCTGGGTAAAAAACGGACAAACAGTTACAGTACCACTTTCGCCGACATATTATCTGTTAACAATAAAAGAATATAATGAATTTGTGGATAAATATAATGACCTTATCGAAGGGGCAGAGGGTGCTGACAAGCATAAGCTGAAGAAGATAACCTCTTCTGATATACCTGAGGGAACACAAGGCAATCCATTTGCATACTGGAACGACTGGACTCAGGCAGGAAATGGTACAGGAACTTCGCTTATGGATGGTGTAAATGCTCTCGGATATACGGGTGGTTCAATTACAAGTGAGTGGGGAAGCAGTGTGAGTGAATCACAGTCATATGAGCATTCAGCAGGATTTTACTTTGGTCTTACATTACAATTTGGAGGAGATCTGGGTTCCGGTGCAGAACTATGGGTTGGTGCAAGCGCAAATCTGGAAGTATCCTGGGGACATGGTAATTCAACGACAAAAACAGCAGCGAACGGATCCGGAGGAACCGTAAATGATATCGATCCTGATGCTATCGATTCATCGGTTTACCCTGAAGAATGGTGCAAAGCATTTGGTTTCTCGTGGGATTTCGGAAGCTGGAATCATAAGTTGACTGAAGGTAATGATGCGGCGGATGTTCCGTTCTATGGATACAGGATCGATCGAAATACATTGAAGGCTCCTGCATCGGTTGTCAGTGATCTCAGATCAGTATTAGACGTAAATGATGATGGTGAAATGGTAATTGTATTAACATGGAAGGACGGCGGAACAGATAAACGTCCGACAGATAAATTTATCATTTATCAATATCAGGATGACGGCAACAGAACAAAGATTGCTGAAGTTGAAGTCGATGATGAAGATTATATGTTCACGGATGGTGATGGAGAAACATGCTACAGGTATGTTTATGATGGCCTTGACGGACGTACTATTTATGAATTTGAGGTAGTTGCGAAAGGAAACGGTATCGAAACTTCTTCACAGGAAACACTGGTCGGAACACATACATATACATACACACAGAGTAGAGCAATTTATTCCATTGAATTTAATAAGACAGAAGGAGCTGCTGATATATATACCATCACCTATACTGATGGAACAGTCGGTTACCTGAATGTAAGGAATGGCGTGGGGATTGATGATGTTAAACTCACTTCAACAGAGGGGCTGACGGACAATTATACAATTTATTTAACAAATGGTACGTCTATAACTTATTCTGTTAAAAATGGTCGTGCCGGCGTAGGAATTGCCTCTGTTGAGAAGACCGGAAGTGATAAGAATGTTGATATATATACCATAACTTATACAGATGAAACGTCTTCTGAATTCCGTGTTGTCAATGGTAAGGATGGTCAGGAAGGCAAATCTGCTTATCAGATTGCGGTGGAAAACGGATTTGAAGGAACGATTGATGAATGGATAGCATCCCTGGTCGGCAACGGAATTGATAATATAGAGAAGACAGGAACTTCCGAGGATGGCAAGACAGATACATATACTATCTATTACAGCGATGGAAGTACTTCTGATTTTAACGTAGTAAATGGTAAAGACGGAGTTAACGGAGTTGACGGAAAGGACGGCGAAAAGGGCGAGAACGGACGCGGAATCGTATCAGTCGAAAAAACATCTTCTGAAAACAATATTGATATTTATACCATCAAATATACTGATGGAACAGTATCTACATTTACTGTATACAACGGTAAGGATGGTGTTGACGGAAAAGACGGCATCGATGGAACAAATGGCGCTGACGGAAAAGATGGCGTTGACGGAAAAGATGGCGCTGACGGAAAAGACGGTGTCGACGGAAAAGACGGCGTTGACGGAAAAGATGGTGTCGATGGAACAAACGGAGTTGACGGAAAAGACGGTGTTGACGGAAAAGACGGTGCTGACGGAAAAGACGGCGTTGACGGAAAAGACGGTGCCGATGGAACAAACGGAGTTGACGGAAAAGACGGTGTCGATGGAACAAACGGCGTTGACGGAAAAGACGGTGTCGATGGAGCAAACGGTGCTGACGGTAAAAACGGTATAAACGGAAGAGACGGTGTCGATGGAAAGAACGGCACTGACGGAAGAAACGGTGTCGACGGAACAGATGGTAATGATGGAAAGAACGGCACTGACGGAAGAAACGGCATCGATGGCACAGATGGTGCTGATGGAAAGAACGGCACTGATGGCAAAAACGGCGTCGATGGAAAGAACGGAACTGATAATAAAAATGGTACTGACGGAAGAGACGGCGTCGATGGAACAGATGGTGCTGACGGAAAGAACGGTACTGACGGAAGAAATGGTACAGATGGAACTGACGGAAAGAATGGTACTGATGGTAAAAACGGTATTGATGGTGTTGGAATCACAGATGTTAAGGTACAGGATGGATGTCTGATGATAACACTCCAGAACGGTGAAGTAATTAACGCCGGTCTTATCATTTCAGAAACTCAGACGATCAGTGTTGCAGGTGAGGTTAAGACATTCTACTTTAAGACAGCTGCTGCAGATATCACAAAAGTTACCATTAATGGCAAAGAGCTTGCGAAGGAGATGTATAGTATTGAGCCGTATGGTGAAGGTGCTTATATCACTATAGCTGAAGACGCTATACCGAGTTCCGGAGGTGAGATCAAGATTGAAACCAATGCCGGTTCGGAGAGCGTAAAGGTATCCGGAACTTCAAGTAGCGAAAGCAGCGTTCCATGGTCTATAATATATTTCCTGATATGCTGGAATATCCTGCTTACAGCTGGTTTGGTTGCTCTGGCACTCAGAAAAAAGAAATCTTCCGAAGAAAAAAAATAAAGACTAAGGAATGACAGATAAAAAAATCGCTTAGGCCGTGAGACCTAGGCGATTTTTTGGTATTTGAAAAAAACAATACTTTTGCTTTTATGTACTGCTGAGCAGAAGGAATGTGAGGAAGAAATCAAAAAGCATGTGGAAGAGTTTGTGGAAATGAGGAAAGCATGATCAGAAACTGTTGAATGATAGTACAAAATTAACGGGATACCGTGGCTGACACCTGAGTGGTGCAGCTACGATATCCCGTTTTTTAAAAGAATACTCGGTAAAGGATTCTTTTTTTGATAAAATACTCAGTTAAGTATTTATTTTTTAATAACAGACTTTTTATTGTTTACGTTACTGTTTGTTTTAGCTTTATTTGCTTTTTGAGCATTAAGATCTTTATTCTTGTCAGCATTAGGGTTAACTTTTTTATAACTTTCGGTTACGAGCCTATTCATGTTATTCTTGTCCTTAACATCTGCGGCTATCTGCTTAGGTGACTTAAAAGAACCATCCTCATTTTTTAATACATTAAGGAATTCAGGATTATTTATATTTTTATCCATATGTTCTTTCAATGAGATAGACTTATCAGGTTTTATCTGTACAGCTTCTGATTTAATCATTCTGTAGGACTGACCAAAGTATGCATATGCCGCATCCTGTATTAATTCATTCTGATTGGTGTATTCTTTTGACTCAAGTCTCTTGATTGCTTCATCAGTATTGTTTAGGAATTTAATGTTTTCTCCATTTTTAAGAGCACTTTTTCTCTTTTCTGTTATAGTTTTCCTAAAACCATTCTTCTTCCAATCAAGTTCGGCATAAACATCACCTATTTTGTTATCTCCCCTGATAAACTCACTGAGTTTCTCAGTCTGAGGACTTAATTTTTCGATTCGCTCAGCCAGGAGTTCGCCCATGTCAATGGCCACTCTTATCCTTTGTCTACCCTTTTGCCTCCATCCCGACAGCAGGTTACCGGATCCGGCATGAGTTTTAACATATGTGTCACAAGCCTGCTTTGCATGCTTAAGAACCTCAAGAACTTCTTCAGGAGTCATATTATTCGGATCTATCTCTTTTACCTTTTTTAAGGAATCGGTTAAGTCCAGGTATTCTTTATGTTTACCTCTGTCTTTCTCCTTAATATCTCTGCTTACCAAGTCCTTTTGTATAAAATCATTAAACTTTTTCACCCCTGAACCAGTCATTTTTGCATCCTGCTTATAGGTAGCAATCAAATCCTGTTTGTCATTTATAACTTTTATATTTTTTTTCAGAAGATCTATGGTCTCCATACTATTAACATCCATTTTCATAGTACGAAGATTTTTTTCGATGGATATTCTTTTAATATCCATATCATATATACTGCTCTGTAAGTCCTGACCACCATGTTCATCTGAATACTTTTCATACAGTTTGTCTGCACCACGGGAGAGTGCAT
>CAMNMC010000102.1 GCA_946544235.1 uncultured Lachnospiraceae bacterium
TAATACAATTGCTGATACAGAAACTGTTTCAGTTGTCAGATCTTCGACTGCAAAAAGAACGTCTGCTTCCGGTACTTCCTATGCAAAAGAATTGTCTAAGAAACAGATAATCCGTCTGCGTGAAATCACAAGTCAGTTGCCAACATATGTAAGTCTGTTTCTTCGCAGCATTGAGGAAACAACTCAGCCAAGGACACGCATCGCATATGCCTATGATATTAAGTATTTTTTCGAGTATTTACACGAAGAAAATCCGGCTCTTAAAAGTAAGTCCATTAAGGATATTTCCTGCGCTGATCTGAACATGCTTACAGCTCTGGATTTTGAGGAATATATGTCATTTATTACACTTTACGTCAGGGATGGCCGCGAATATACAAATGACGCTCGTTCAAAGAAACGTAAATTATGTGCCCTCAGGGTTCTTTTCGCATACCTTTATAAGCATGATATGATAAAGGAAAATGTTACTACCAAGGTAAATATGCCTAAAATACGTGATAAGGCAATCATCCGTATGGATGCCAATGAAACTGCTGACTTTCTCGATCATGTTGAATTTGGCATAGGACTTACGAAAAATCAACAGAGGTTTCACGAAAAGTTGAAAGGCAGGGATCTGGCTGTTCTCACACTTATGCTAAGCACCGGAATCCGTGTTTCCGAGCTTGTCGGCCTTAATATAAATGATGTTGATTTCAATAATATGCGAATAAAAGTTACCAGAAAAGGCGGAAATGAAGCATTTGTTTTCTTCAGTGATGAAGCCGGCGAAGTTCTTCAGGAATATCTTAAAGAACGTGAAAAAATACTTCCTGTAGACGGTCATGAAGACGCACTTTTCCTTTCATCACAGAGAAAAAGGCTCGGAGTAAGGTCCGTAGAGCTTCTGGTCAAGAAGTATGCCATTACTGCTACTCCTCTCAAGCATATCACTCCTCACAAGCTCAGGAGTACCTATGGAACCGCCTTATATCAGGAAACGGGCGATATTTATCTTGTAGCCGATGTTCTCGGTCACAAGGATGTAAATACCACCCGTAAACATTACGCAGATATGGATGAAAACAAGAAACGCAAGAACCGTAATGCGGTCAAATTACGTGAGTCTGATTGACACCTTATGAATTCAAAGCTCTTATAATTACCTCCGCAGCATCATCAACACTGAGGCGGCTGCTGTCTATGCAGAGATGATAGCTTTCCATTCTACCCCATTTCTTTGAGGAATAATAGTTATAATAAGATGCTCTTGCTTTATCTTCTTTATTTATCTGATCCTTGGCTTTGTTCTCAGAAAGATCCGGAAAACGCTCCATAACGGTCTTGATCCTGGTCTCAAGCGGTGCATAGATAAATACACTGAATAGATTCGGATTATCGCGGAGTATATAATCAGAACATCTGCCGACTATAACGCAGGATTCTCTGTCTGCAATCGATTTGATCGTATCAAAGGTGGCCTGAAAAGCCTGCTGGCTGATATTCATATTGTATCCGCTATTGTTATAGCTGTATGCAAAGGCATAAGGATCCATAACAACCGAATAAAGAAAGCTCTTATTTGGCTTTTCGTCAAGATTCTGAAGCAGTTCTTCGCATACACCTGATTTCTCGGCAGCCATTTTCAGAAGCTCTTTGTCATAGAAATTAACTCCAAGCTTTTCGGCTACGGCACGTCCTATATTTCTTCCGTTGCTTCCAAACTGTCTTCCGATAGTTATAATCCTGTTTCCCATATTTTTACCCCTCCTTTTAATATCATAAGCTTACATTAACCCATAAATGTAATATTATCATAAAGAAATAAACAATGATCTGATCAACAGAAACAGACTCATTTTAGATTGTTTCTGTTAACATATATTATATCAGAAATCTTTATATTTATCATATATTTTATTGAAATAATCCATATGCCTGTTTATTGAAGCACCGAGTTCTTTCTGTGCAGTTTCAACCTTAAGCGTATTTTTGATTTCAAGATAATTTGTACGGCTTATTTCATTCCTGAGGCTTATATAGGTCGGATCCTTCTCAAAATGTGTTTTAACAGCGAGTTTTCCGTCCTTTTCACCAAGCATTTCCCTGAAACGCTTTGCTTTCGGAACGTAATTCATGGTTCCGGAGAACAGATCTCCGAGGTCGTGACTAGGATATATCGCATAGCATTCTGCACCCGGATATTTATAATGTTCAAATACATGATCACTGTCGAGACCGATAATGATGAACCTTCTGACACCCAGATCGTACAGAGGCTTTATAGGTTCATTATCCGTCAGACCGCCATCCAGATATTCCTTACCATTGATCCTGACAGCTTCATAGATTACCGGCATAGCCGATGAAGCAAGGAGTATGTCTATGATCTCCTGCTTGGTATGACCATTCAGCTTCATGTATTCAGGAAAATACTGTCCGTTTTCCAGCCTTGTAACACCTGCATAAACTGTATATGGAAGGTTCTCAATGATATCTTCCTTCAGATATTCATTCATCATCGATTTAACCTTGGATCTTGAGAAAAGCTGAGGGTTATCTGAGAAAAGGTCCGGATCAAGTTTAAAGACCTCCGGCATATTTATCTTCTCCCATACATCATACATAAAATCGGAATCACCGAGGCAGTAAAGCATAGCATTGATAGCACCGATCGAATCGCCGGAAATAAACTTAACATCCTTGAGAAGCCCGGCTTCGCCCAGAGCCTTAAGAACACCAATCTGATATGCTCCCTTGGCGCCGCCGCCGGAAAGCACAAGTCCCGTAGCCACCGCCGGATTGATCAGCTCGTTACTCTTCACCCTTGAACTCTCCGTCTCCTCCTTTAAGTTGTCATCAAAAAGCTCAGCCCCGTCATTAAGCGTTTCTCCACCCGCGAGATCATTATTATCAGTATTCTCTTTTATTTCATCAAATTCATCAAAGAATAATTCTTCGCTCATATTATATCCTTTATTTTGATTAACGTAAATGGTGGTATGATAATACACCTCCTCGGTTGTAGCAAGAATACGCCCTCAGAGGTGTATTATCATACCACCATAATTTAATTATCTACATAGATTCGTAATAATATTTGCCAATGAAGGTGTAATAATATATTTCCCTGAATTGTTTCATAATCTAAATGGCATTGTTGATATATATGCCCCTGAAGGCGTATTTTATCTACAACTGAAGGGGCATATATATCAGCAATGCCCATTCAATACCATTAAATATAATATATAATAGGAATAATAATTACCTCGGGGTCATCAGCTTTTTGATGCCCTCTTTCAACCCATCCACCGTCAGTGGATACATATGATATATCTGCGCCAGAGTATCCTCAGCTTCCATCCAGGTGAGTCTTGATGACAGCCCTGCATGGTATCTGGGATTAAGCCAGATGATCTTTTTGTATTTCTTGCTGAGCATTACATTCCAGTCATAACCGCTTCGCCCGTCATTTGGACCACGATAATTACCGTTCACGTCAAAAAGCTCTTCAGGAGCCATCTGGGCGTCTCCGACGATGATAACCTTATAATCCTTGTCAGTCTTGCGGAAAACCTCTTCCAGATCGATCCAGTCACCATATTCACATTCAGCTGTCTTATACAGCTTGCTGTAAATACAGTTATGGAAATAATAGGTCTTAACCTCTTTGAAGTGATTAGCCTTATGTACTGCCTGGAATAATGAATTACAGAGCTCCATAAAAGGATACATGGTTCCTCCGCAGTCAAAAAGGAGGAGAAGCTTAACTGTATTTTTTCTTGGCTTCTGATATTCCAGTTTAAGATATCCGCCGTTATTACAGGTTGAATCTATTGTCTTATCAAGATCAAGTTCGGTTTCAGGAATATCAAGTCTCGAAGAATACTGTCTGAGTTTTCTGAAGGCAACCTGAAACTGACGTATATCAAGAGTTTTGTCGTGACGGAAATCCTGGTATTTTCTCTCACCGTTTACGGCAAAAGCAGAACGCATACCGGTCTTACCGCCGACTCTTATACCGCCCTTGTTACGTCCTGAATGACCGAAAGCCGAACCGCCGCTGGTACCGATCCAGTAATTACCGCCGTTATGCTCGGTATTCTGCTCGGTAATACGTTCCCGGAACATTCTCTTGGTCTCATTCATATCCCTCTTCTGCTCATAGCCGTACATGGCAATATTCTGCTCATCAGGCTTCATACCCTTTTTGTCGAGGAATTTCATGATATTTTCCGGAACCTCATCAGTGTGCTTTATGTTCTTGAAGTATTCCATAAAGGCGAGGTCATATTTATCATAGTCTGATTCAGTTTTAACAAGTATCATTCTTCCGAGATAATACAGAACGTCCAGACTTGATTCGGAGAGATCCTTATCAAGCGCATCCATGAATGTTATCCATTCTGTCATTGAGACATTCAGTCCTTTATCCTTAAGAACGTAGAAGAATTCTGTAAACAAATTTTAACCCTCTTTTATGCTGCAAAATTAGTTGGTTTGGTAAAAAACTTAAAATATAATGTTATTGTTTACATAACTTTATTCTTGTTAACAACATTAAGATCTTCGTCTTTTTTAACAAGTACTCCGAGGAAAGGAAGCTTCTGTCTGATAGTCTCAGGCTCAATACCGCCTATCATGAGCGCCTGGAGCCAGTCGATAAGCTCTGAGGTACTTGGTTTCTTTCTTACCTCTTTGATGCTTCTGATCCAATAGAAAGTACTCATTGCATATTTCAGGAGATTCTCATCAAGCTCATCAAAATGAACCTTAACTATCTCTTCCATCTCTTCTTTATCAGGGAATGCAATATAATGGAATATACATCTTCTGAGAAAAGCATCCGGAAGCTCTTTCTCGGCATTTGATGTAATAATAACTATCGGTCTTGTAGCTGCCTTAACAGTTCTCTTGGTCTCATGAATATAGAACTCCATCTTGTCAAGCTCCCACAGAAGGTCGTTAGGGAACTCAAGATCAGCCTTGTCGATCTCATCAATGAGAAGTATGCACTGCTCTTCTTCACTGAAGGCCTCACCAAGCTTTCCAAGCTTGATATACTGCTCGATATTATCAACGCCTTCAGCACCAAACTGGCTGTCATAAAGTCTCTGGATGGTATCGTATACGTATAAGCCTTCCTGAGCTTTAGTGGTTGATTTGATATTCCATATGATGAGTTTCTTTCTGAGAGCATCACTTATAGCCTGAGCAAGCATGGTTTTTCCTGTGCCAGGCTCACCCTTGATAAGAAGTGGCTTTTCAAGTGCAATTGCTACATCAACAGCTTTCATAAGCTCTTCTGATGCAACATAATCTCCGGATCCTGTAAATTTACTAGCATTAAGATTCATATTTAACTCCTGGTAAAAAATATTTTTGAGTAATGTGTTTCTGTATAAAACAATAATCGATGTAAGATTTTATTAGATTAGTATACAACAACCTTAGTTCCTGCAGGTACGTAGTCATAGATCCACTTTGCGTTTTCAAGCTGAAGTCTTACACATCCGAGAGATGTATTTACTCCGAGTCTGCCATCGATGACAGTTACCGGCGAATCCTCTCCACCCTTATATTTTACTGAATGGAAAAGAACATCTCCGTAGAACTGGGTTGCATACCAGCATCTGTATTCATCATCAGGACCAAAGTAGAGCATCTTAAGTGATGTGGTTTCATATATACCTTCAGGTGTATCATGGCCATCAGCACCGCAGTTGCAGTCCCAGTATTTGATGCAGTCCCAATTGTTTGAATAGCCTTCGAGAATCATAACCTTGGAATCTTCTCTATTGACCATTATCAGATATCTTGTATAGCTGCTGTAATTCTGAGCCTTTTTGTACATCTTGGTCTGGACATCATCAACCTCAACCTTGCCATTTTTAATATAGATATCCTCACCGTTATATCTGTAATATCCGGTATATGTGAAGTCAACCATACCACCTTTAACATACCATTTTCCGCTTGAGTTAGAGGCAATAGTTGTTTTGTTTGTTACCTTGCCGCCATCAACAAGATAGTAACCGGTTTTACCATTTACAGTGCCTTTGTATAAGCCCTCTGCGTAGAAATCAACTTCACCTTCATCTATATACCACCAGCCGTTATCATTCTTGGCAAATCCAGTATAGCTGTAATCTATCATTCCGTTATTTACATAAACCCAGTATGTCTTATATTTTGCAACTGTGGCACCTGTCTGAACCTTTGAGCCTTTAAGATAATAGGTACCTTCAACTCCATCAACGGTTCCGCTTAAGAAACCATTATAATTGAAATTGACCTTGCCGTTTACACAATACCACCAGCCCATGGAATTCTTGGCGAGACCTGTATAACTGAAGTCAACCTTACCGTCCTTGATATAAAACCATCCGTTTTCGTTCTTCTCAACAGAATTGCAGGTAAAGTCAACGCGGCCGTTCTTTATTCTCCACCAGCCGTACTGATTTTTAGCGATTGTATCCTTAAAGAAAACCTTACCGTTTACAACGTTCCACCAGTTGCTTTCTCCATTTACTGTACCTTTAAATACACCCTTGGCATTTTTCTGAACCTGACCATTTTTTACATACCACCAGGCTCTGTCGTACTGAACGAAATCTGTATAGTTAAAATCAACCTTACCGTCACGACAGTACCATGATCCATAGCTATTTTCAGCAATTCCGGTAAAATCAAAATCAACGCGGCCGTTTTTGATCCTCCACCATCCCAGATCATTTTTTGCTACGGTGTCTTTGAACTTTACTGTTCCGTTCTCTATATACCACCATCCGGTTTCGTCCTTGACTTTACCTTTAATAACAGAGGTAACCTTGGATATTTTTCCATTGTTGTAATAAACCCATTTTCCATCTTCCTGATAGAAACCGGTTTTCTTGGAACTTGCGGCATAAACATCGTCTTTGTTAACGAATCCCGGAACCGCTAAAATAAAAACTAACGCTGCAAGAATAAGAACTAATCTTTTTTTCATACCTTCCCTCCTAAATTATTCTCTGATCTGACCATTTCCATATACGATGAATTTGGTTGATGTGAGTGCCGTAAGCCCCATAGGTCCTCTTGCGTGAAGCTTCTGCGTTGAAATACCAATCTCTGCGCCGAAGCCGAATTCAAAGCCGTCAGTAAATCTTGTGGATGCATTAACATATACACAAGCCGAATCAATCTCGTTAAGGAACCTCTGAGAACTGCTATAGTCTTCTGTAATAATAGCTTCTGAATGTCCGGTGCTGTAACGGTTGATGTGATCGATCGCCTCATCAAGGGAATCAACTACCTTGGCAGAGATTATCTTGGCAAGATATTCAGTACCGTAATCCTCTTCGTCAGCAGGAACAATGATGTTGCTGATTGCCTGTGCTCTCTCATCGCCTCTGATCTCACAGTTATCGCTGGCAAGATCTGCAGCAATAAGAGGAATAACCTCCTCTGCAACATCACTGTGAATAACAAGTGATTCAGCTGCATTGCAGACACCGAGGCGCTGAAGCTTGGCATTTCTGATGATTTTTACTGCCTTATCAAGGTCAGCGTATTTATCAACATAAATATGACAGTTTCCTGTACCGGTCTGAATAACAGGAACGGTAGCGTTCTGTACGACATTGTTTATCAGACCTGCGCCTCCTCTTGGTATCAGAAGATCGAGATACTGATTCATCTTCATCATCTGATTAACAATCTCTCTGTTTGTATCTTCAACCAGACTTATTACATCCGGATCCATTCCGACCTCGACAAGTGTCTCCTTAACTATCTTAACGAGTGCGATATTTGAATGGATACAATCGCTTCCTCCTCTGAGAATAACTGCATTGCCTGATTTGAAGCAAAGAGCAAATGCATCTATCGTTACATTTGGGCGAGATTCGTAAATGAAGCCGATAACTCCCATAGGAACTCTAACCTGACCAACCAGAAGTCCGTTCGGACGTTTCTTCATTGAAAGGACTTCACCTATAGGATCATCAAGAGAAGCAACCTGTCTGACACCCTCAGCGATTCCTTCAATTCTTTCATCTGTTAATTTCAGTCTGTCCATAAGTGCAGGACTCATTCCGTTAGTCTCTGCATTTGCAAGATCAACCTTATTTGCCTTGATTATCTCATTTTTTCTGTCACATAATGCTTCTGCCACTCTTAAAAGAGCATTGTTTTTCTCTGTGATTCCGGCTTTTGCAATTATGCGGCTTGAAGCCTTGGCTTTTTCACACAGAGCTATAATGTCGAACATATTCTTCCTCCGTTCCATTAAATAAAATGATTTATATATGATGTGTTTATTTGAAAAAAAATATTATGTCATAATATGCATGATATCTTATTCTGTATTATGTTTTGTTTATATAATACTTAGATTTAATTATGTCTGTTTTTGATCAGGTGTCAGCCACAGATGATCTCATTTTCGGTGATAATCATTTCAGGTCGTATATCGAGTTCATTCAGAGCAATCTCATCCTCAAGTATTTGAATACTGTAGGCAACTGCAGCCTTTGCGATGTATGCATCTTTGAACCTGTCGAGGTATCTGTCGTAAAAACCACCGCCATAGCCTGCTCTTCCGAGCTTTCTGTCGAAAGCAAGTCCCGGCATGATCATCAGAATACTCATATCAGAGTCAGGAATAAAAGTTGCCTCTGAAACCGGTTCTTTTATACCCCTATAGCCTTCCCTTATGCTTTCACTGCCGGTATAGGGGTAAAAATCCATATCCCTGCCTTTTACTCTGGGTAGAAATACTCTTTTTCCGTCGTCTGCAGCTTTTTCATACAGATATTTAAGATCAACCTCTTTACCATATCTGTAATATGCAAGAATATTATCAGCCGAGCGATAGTTTTCAAGCTGTGTTATCTTATCACAGATTAGCTTGGATTTTTCGGCAATTTCAACTTCTGAAAGAAGATTTCTCTTATATGAACTTATCTTTCGTGCTACACTTTTATCTATCATGATAAATTCCCGGTTTATTCCATATACCGCTTATTGATGATAAAATCCGTCGTATCGAAATCATCCTGCTCATGGGATATGAACAGAGTTCCGATATCCTCACCTTCAAGTACGGCAGTTATATTATCAAGATCCGATGAGTTGCAGATTATCATATCAGTACCAACATCGGTAGCTATTCTTGCGGCGGCTATCTTAGTTGCCATTCCGCCTGTTCCGACACTTGAAGTTGAACCCTTAGCCATGCTTATAAGCTTGCTGTCTATCTTCTTTACTACAGAAATCCTTTCGGCATCAGGATTGATATGCGGATCATCTGTATATAAACCATCAATATCTGTAAGAAGAATCAGCATATCGGCATCAATAAGGCTGGCAACAATGGCTGAAAGAGTATCGTTATCACCAAACTCAATCTCTTCGGTTGCAACTGTATCATTTTCATTAACAACCGGAATGATGCCCAGGCTGAGAAGCTCGTTTAATGTATTTTTAGCGTTTTTTCTTCTCTCATCAGATGTGATAACATCAAAGGTAAGAAGAACCTGAGCTGCCTTGTGATTATATTCGAGGAAAAGCTTCTGGTAGATCATCATCAACTGTCCCTGTCCTACTGCAGCACAGGCCTGCTTGAGAGCCAGTGTTTCAGGCTTTTTGGGGAGTCCCAGATTCTTATAACCTACACCAATGGCGCCGGAAGAAACAAGGATAACATCCTTATCCTGATTTTTCAGGTCGCTCATGATCCTGACAAGCTTTTCAAGTCTGCCGTAATCTATTCCGCCGGTTTCGGCATGTATAAGAGAAGAAGAACCAATCTTGATTACTATCCTCTTCTTGTCCTTCAATAAACTTCTGAAGCCGCTTCCGGCTCCCGGTTTAAATACACCACCAATATCATAAGTGATGCTTTTATCATTCTGAAACATTTCTATTAACTCCTGGTGTTTATGAATTCTTTATACAATAAAATAATACAAATTATTAATATCAATAATAAATATCAGATAATATTCTTTCTGCAACAATACCTTTAATTATTTATGGACAGCATTCTTGCGGCAAGTTTTTCCGCACAGCGTACACCGTCAGCAGCGGCTGATGTGATGCCTCCGGCATATCCTGCTCCTTCACCGCATGGAAATACTCCCGGAAAGCCGACAGCCTGAAGATCATCATCACGTATGATCCTTACAGGTGATGAGGTTCTTGACTCAATACCTGAAAGAACGGCATCTTCTGAATCAAAGCCTTTGATACGAGTTCCAAAATACCTTATCCCATCAATTATAGCATCTGACACATATTCTGGCAAACAGGATTTGAGTTCTGAAAGGGTTATTTTTCCTTTTATTTGTGGTTTTATACTGCCAAGCTTCAGACTTTTCTCGCCCTGAATAAAATCGCCAAAGAGCTGAACGGGGACATTGCCTTCACCGGCATTAAAGAAAGCCTTCTCAAGTTCAACCTGAAATAGAGCTGCATCCAGCGGATTATCACCGGATATATCTTCAGGAACTATATTTACAACGATAGCTGAATTGGAATTATCTGAATCTCTTCCACTGTAGCTCATTCCGTTTACAGTCATGCATCCCTTTTGGCTTGATGCATTTATAACATAACCTCCGGGGCACATACAGAAGGAGAAAACTGCCCTGCCGTTCGCAGCATGATAGGTAAGCTTATAATCAGCAGCGGGTAACTTATCGGCAAAATCATCACCGTATCTGTCAATATCGATCATTCTTCTCGGATGTTCTATACGGAGACCAATGGCGAAAGGCTTCTGTTCCATACTGTAGCCCTGTTCATAAAGCATTTTCATGGTATCTCTGGAGCTGTGACCGGTCGCAAGTATGACATTGTCGGTAAAGATTTCATATCTGTTTATCTTTTCATCGTCTGTATCCAAACGCCTGTAATTTGAACAGACAGAGGAAATATCATCGGGATTCTCTTCTCTGCTTTGCTCAAGAGTCAGCTTATAAGTTCCGTTCGAAGCCTGTAAATCAGTGAGTTTTGTGCTGAAGAAGATGTTTCCGCCTTTATCCAGAATATTCCGGCGCATATTTCTCATGATCTTCATCAATACGTCAGTACCGATATGTGGTTTTGCATCATAGCATACAGATTCGTTTGCACCAAATCTACGGAAGGTTTCAAATACAAAAGAATATATTCCGTCTCTGTCCTTGTTTCCGGTATTCAGCTTACCGTCAGAAAAGGTTCCTGCACCGCCCTCACCAAAGGAAACATTACTTTCTTCACTAAGTATTCCCGTTTCCCAGAAGCAGTCTACATCAGCTTTTCTTTCATCAACAGGCTTTCCTCTTTCTATTACAATCGGGCAGAAGCCGTTATCTGCAAGAACAGTTGCGGCAAAATATCCGGCAGGTCCTGTACCGATTATAACAGGTCTATATATGTTCGATTCGGAGTATTTTTCGCGTTCAAAGCTGTATGAAAAATGATAGTCTGTGCATTTAGTTAACGTAATGTTTTTATTGTTAAGTATTCTGACTGTTTTTTCCTCATTATCGGAAACCTCTACCATTACAGAATAATTATAATGAATATCATTTTTCTTTCTTGCATCAAGAGAACGCCTGAGTATTCTCACAAGCCTGTAATCTTTATTTCTGAGAAGCTTCTTTATTTTCCTATTCAGTTCATCTTTACCTGCATCAACAGGAAGCTTTATATTATCTATTTTGATCATATGTTTATTACCGAACGTCCTGCGATATAACCTGTTCTGAATGCCCACATAAGATTATATCCACCACATTTTCCGCATACATCTACAGCTTCACCGACTGCAAACAGTCCTCTTCTATTCTTCAGACTCATTGTTTCCGGTTCTATATTTTCGCAGCTGATACCACCTTTTGTTACCTGTGAATGTGTATATCCGTAAAGGCTGCTATAACTAAAGCTAAGCTTCACTGCTTTATCATAGATAGTTTCTGCTGCAGAAACATCAGTCTCAGCAAGCTTTTGCTTTGTATCAAGCCTGCAGAAGCTGCTGATAATAAAGGCTGCCAGCTTATCATTTATATATCCGTTAAGAAATCCCAGCAGCGTCCTGCTCGGACAGTTATTCTTTTGAAGCAGAAAATCCTTTATAAAGCAGTCTTTTTCAATATCCGTCATAACATTTAAGAATATTTTATCGATATCATCATAATAAGACAGGTCAAATATAACGATACCCGAGAGTCCGTAATCAGTGAACTGCACCTCACCATACTCGGATATTTCTTTGCCATCCTTAAGCTTTACTGTTACCCTTGCATTTGAACGTACGCCCGAAATATCGTTAATGTCGTATTTGTTTATGGTATCGGGGCTGCATATAACAGGGCACAAAGCAGGTTTATGAGGCGTTACTGATATTTTGAGCGAATCAAATATATGCTTTGTGACTGATTCTGAAGCTGCCCCCAGCTTTGGTGATGAATAGCCGCCAAATGCCAGTATTACATTTTCAGCTTTGCAGATTTCATTACCGTTTGTATCTGTCACAGAATAATGATCAGGACTTTCAATAATCTCGCCAACCTCAGCACCAAGTTTAAGGGTGACACTGTTTTTCCTGAGTCTGTCGAGCAATGCCCATACAACCGATGAAGCCTGATTACTTCTTGGATAAATATATCCGTTTTTATCATAGCATTTTATGCCGAGATCATTCATGTATTCAGTAACAAAAAGAGACGGATCCTCACCAAGGATATCCGTCGCAAAACTGTTTCCATAGTAACAGGAAGAAGCCATATGCATATTGGCAAGGTTACACCTACCATTACCGGTTGCATACAGCTTCATTCCAGCTTTTTTATTCTTGTCTATTATAATAGTCTCATTTCGGTCGGTGGAGGCCTCAATAGCAGCTATGAGGCCTGCAGCTCCCGCACCGATTACACATGTTTTATACATTTATTATTCCCACTGAATTCCTGAAACATCCTCTTCATCAAAATACTGAACAAAGGTCTTTCCCGGATTAAGAAGGAGTGGTTTGCCATCCTCGGTGAAATATTCGGTAACACTGTAATCACCGTCTTTCTTCCAGGTTATAGGTATGATCTTACCGTTTGTTGCATAGTAACCGCTTCCGCTTCCGTTAAGTGTTACATCATTATATTTTCCGTCAGGCATTCCTGAAACTGAAGTGATAACGATAAGAACGTTCTTGAAGGTAAGCTGTGTATTTGTCTGATCATCGACATGCTCCATGCCATACTCTGATCTGCTGTAAACCTTAGTCTTCTCATCATACTCATAATAAGGCTCTGTAAATGAATTGTATCTTACATCAAGGAAGGTACATTTCTCACCCTTTTCAAGGTCCTTGTCCTCTTCATTAAAGCTGAAGGTGCTCTTGTATGAAGAGTCATGCTCTGTTCTGTATCCGTGATCAGCAATACTCTCGTTAATACCATCAGCGCTGAGGTAGCAGTTATGAGGAGCATATCTGTCATCTGATCTGTAAAATACGCTTTCATAAAGTCCTTCGATATCATCAACGCCATAATCCTTGATTGCAGAAAGACCGTATGTTGAACCACCTACATGTGCAAGAATGGCATCATGCTCAAGTGCCTTTACAACAAAGTACTGTCTTGCACTTCTGATGGAACCAATCTTATCAAGTCCCGAATAATCGGTGAAAAGAGCAAGAAATCTTGTAATACCGCCTTCACAGGTCATCTCATATATAACATCTGCTTTTGAAACACCTGACTGTGGCCATGATATATCAATATTATTGATCATAACACCTACAGGTCTCTTGGCAGCTTCTTCCGGCTTAACCCATTCTCCGGTCATATCACTCTGAACAAGACCTTTATGCTTGTCAGCTTCTGTTGTTGCCTCTGTTGTTTTCTCTTCAGTAGTGGTTCCTGTTGTTACTTCCTCAGTGGTTGTTACTGTCGTAGCTTCTGTTGTCGTAGAAGTGTCTGCCTTCTTTTTCTTTTTACCACATCCGGTTGCAAAAAGGGTAAGTCCAAGCATGAGGCAAATAGTAGCTTTAGTAATCTTCTTATTCATAGTCTCTTTCATATCCTTTCTCTTTAAGAATCTGTTCCTGAAGCTTTTCCATTTCTTCTCTTTCGGCATCACTTTCGTGATCATAGCCAAAGAGATGAAGCATGCTATGGGCGGTCAGGAACGCTATCTCCCGTTTAACACTATGTCCATATTCTTCTGCCTGACTATAAGCTCTGTCAATAGAAATGACTATATCACCGAGCATAAGACAGCCTGTATCCGGATTAAAATACTCATATGAGTCATCCTCAACGCCGGAAAGATCAGCAGGTCTCTCATAGTCTATCATCGGAAAGGAAAGGACATCTGTCGGACGGTCGATTCCCCTGTTTTCTTTATTTATCTGATGGATAGTTTCATCATCCGTCAGCAGTACATTGACTTCTGTTTCATATGGACAGCCGACGAAATCACAGGAGTGTTCTATCACATCGCGTATTATTATATCAAATTCTTCGGGAATATTCAATTTTCCGGAGTACTCATTCTCAATATTAATAAACACTTAATAAACTCCTTTGATACTCATTAAAATAGCTAAGATAATTATTCTATAATCAACTTTAGATATGCCATCTCAGTTGTAGCAAGAATACGCCTTCGATGGCATATCTAAGTTGATTATTATAGTATACAACAAATACTAATAAACTCCATTGATACTTTTGCATGGGGTACGGATAATCAGATTGTATAGTTACGGATAATCAACATAAATATGTCCTCTCAGTTGTAGATAAAATACGCCTTCGAGGACATATTTATGCTGATTATCCTGATGTATGACAAAACTGAGAATATATTATTAATAATTATCCAGATTATCCTAATATCTTAATACGACTTTGGGCGGAAAATATTTTATTAAAAACTAGTGCCTGTTTTTTTGAAATTTTGCATCGTATGCGTCGTAGGCTTCTACGATACGCTGGACAAGGGGATGGCGGACAACGTCGCGGCTTGTGAATTCGCAGATGCTGATGCCTTCGATATTTCTTACAACCTTGAGGGCAATCTCGAGGCCGGATTTGGTGCCTGCTGTAAGGTCCTTCTGTGTGAGGTCACCGGTTATAATTGCCTTACTACCGAAGCCTATTCTTGTAAGAAACATCTTCATCTGAGAAGGTGTTGTATTTTGAGCTTCATCAAGAACGATAAAGGCGTTATCAAGAGTACGGCCTCTCATGTATGCCAGAGGAGCAACCTCGACCAACCCCTTTTCCATATTTTTCTGGAACTGCTCTGCGCCCATGATCTCATAAAGTGCATCGTAAAGCGGTCTCAGATATGGATCGATCTTGCTCTGGAGGTCACCGGGAAGAAAACCAAGCTTTTCTCCGGCTTCAATGGCAGGTCTTGTAAGGATGATCCTTTCAACCTCGTTCTTCTTGAATGCTGAAATTGCCTTGGCCATTGCAAGATAGGTTTTTCCGGTACCGGCAGGTCCGGTTCCGAAGATTATCATGCTTTTATCGATAGCCTCAACATATTTCTTCTGGCCGAAGGTTTTTGCTTTGACAGGTCTGCCCTGAATGGTATGACATATGATATCTCTTTCGAGCTCGGCATAATTCTCATCCATCTTCTTTTCTTTAGCCAAAGAAATAATATAATCCAGATTCTGTTCGGTTATTTCTCCGCCGCCCTTAAGGACGCGAAGCATTTCATCTATAACAAAAGCCGCACCTTCAACACCGCTCTTAGAGCCGGAAAGCATAAGCTTTCCGTTTCTCTGAACGTAGTCGATACCGAAGGTTCTTTCCAGCTTTCTTATGTTACTATCGAAATTACCGAAAATACTCTGGATATGTTCGTCTGGTATATTCAATTCAATCTGATTTGATTCGTTTTCCATATAGTAGAATACTGATTTGATGTTAAAATTATCTTATTATTTGAGCACGTATCTGTAGATCATCATTAATGCAAAGATCACTGCTCCGATAAGAACGCATACGATTGTTCCCTTAAGCTGAATCTTAACAACCTTGAATCTGCAGATGAAAAGAAATGCTGTAATAAGTGCAACAACAAAATAAACAAGAGTTATATCCATTCTGGTAATGTACTGGAAAAGCATTACCGTAGGGAAAATAAGGGCTGAATTGGTTACAGGAAGTCCTTCATAGTACTCTCTCGGTCCCTTATTGTCATTTATTCTCTCTTCCTCCGTTACATTATAATAAGCAAGACGGATAAGAGCACAAAGTACATAAAATACAAGAATGGCATTAAGAGCAACATGGATCGCAGCAGCTCTTGCTGAACCATCATAAATATCAAGTGTATTTCTGAGGTATGGAGAAGTCTTGATAAGAGCCGAACCGATACATGCAGGGAGCATACCAAAGGCTACAATATCTGACAGGGAATCAAGATGCATTCCATATTTTGATTCTCTTGGAGTACGATCCTTCTTGGTTCTTGCAACCTTACCGTCAAAGGCATCACAGAAACCGCTGAACATCAGGAAAAATATACCGATGAACGGATGTCCGTGACCACTGAGTGACACGATTATTCCTGTTCCTGCAGAAACAAGAGACATATAAGTAAGTATCATCGTATAATCATAATAGCCTATCATTTTTTATTTCTCCTATTAACCAAAACAAATTTAACAAGCGTGAGTATTCCACATAATAAAACGCATGCATAGAAAGATATCGTACGGCTGAGAAGCTCAAGATTGACAGCCTGCTCGGCATCAAAAAGGCTCTTATATCCGTCGATCATTATATAATCTGTAATTCCTATAGCACCCGGAATAGGTATTACATATGCTCCGATAATAACGAGTATCTGGATAGATACTATCTTGCCGATATCAACCATCAGATTACCGGCGGCAAGGAAAACAAATACACTGACAGCAACCAGAGATAACCTCATAAGTATGTTATATATGAGCGGGATGATCAGCTTATTCATCTTCCCTCTGATCATAACAGCCGTCTCTCTGTATTCATCCATCTTTTTGTTGATCTTCTCTATCTTTGCATCAGTATTCTTAACGAATTTCAGCTTACCGAGAAATCGGACAAACTTGCTGCAGATCTTTTCAAGCAGGTATTCCTTAGCAATGAGCAGATAGAAAAACAGTGCCAGAACAACCTGGATGATGATACCAAATATAATAAAAAATCTTGATAATGGTCCGAATTTTAAGAGTGTTCTCGGATTAAGCAGAAGGTCTACAGCTCCGAGTATAACGAGTGAAAATGTATAAAGAAGCGTATTTACAATAAGTACTATGGTTGTCGCCATAAGAGGTACGCCGTCTTTACTCATAAAATATCCGCATGCAGGCTGGCCACCTGTTGCCGAAGGCGTGATCGCCGAAAAATACAGGTCACCCGATGCATAAAAATAATTCGAAAGAAAATCCGTTGAATATCCGAAAATCTGAGTTATAGACTTAAGCGCCATAGCCTCAAAGCCTATATAACAGAGCATTGAAATAAATGCACCAATAATAAAGCTTGGCTTTGCATTGTTGACAAATTCAAAAAATTTCTTAAGAGAAAAGCTTTTATTCTGCTGTTTAATTGCCCATACACTAAGTGCGGCGATCAGGATAAAAAGAATGGACCACAGCAGCTTATTACCCTTTTTCTTATTATCTTTTTCCATCACATGATTTCCTTATTATATTCCTTTTCACAAAACAGACACATTTTATCATATAATGTGTGCTATGTCAAAAAGAAAAAAGCCTTTCACCATACAGTGAAAGGCTTTATATTTAAGATTAATTCAATTACTTAAATTTACGCTTTCTGGCAGCCTCAGATTTCTTCTTACGCTTTACGCTAGGCTTCTCGTAGTGCTCTCTCTTACGAATCTCCTGCTGGATTCCTGCCTTAGCACAGTTTCTCTTAAATCTTCTAAGAGCGCTGTCGAGTGTTTCATTTTCTTTTACAACTACGCTTGACATTCTATCTACCCTCCCTCCATTTTGGGAATTGTCATCCTTTCATCCGAAAACGAAAAGACACAGCGTTAATTATATCAAATCCTCCGATATTGTCAAGAAATTTTTCGGCGATTATTAATTATGATGATCATTTGTTAATCTGCTTCTTTGATGCATCCTTTTTCATATCTTTTTAATTCTTGTTATTACGAACAACATTTATCCTGTCAACTATCTGATCAATACGCTTATTTGAGTTTTTAGCATACTTGGTAACTATCGATGCAGCATCAAGAGCATTGTCGAAACGTTCTCTTTTTTTATTGGCTGCATTTTCAGCAGCTAAACGCTTCTTTTGAATGTCATATTCGATAGTGCTGACATGATTAACGATATTATTGTCGTAATACTTTGTAATGGTAGTAAAATCCTTCATTTATATAACAATAAGCAGCCGTGCACGACTGCTTATTGTTTGCTTTTATAACATATTCTTAGCTTCTTCAACACCTGCGGCAAGTGCTTCTTCAATCTTGGAAGCATCCTTACCACCGGCCTGAGCCATATTTGGACGGCCACCGCCGCCACCACCTACGATAGGTGCAATTTTCTTAATAATATTTCCGGCATGAATACCAGCTGCTACCGCATCATCAGATGCCATAACAAGAAGTGAAACCTTACCATCGGCATCAGAAGCCATGATAATTACAGAATTACCAAGCTTAGCCTTGTAGTCATCCCCGAGATTACGCATTGAATTAATATCAGCTCCACTGAGTGAAAGCTTGAGTATACTGGTATCCTTAACCTTTTCAGCGCCTGAAAGAGCATCTCCGGCTGCATCCTTGGCAATCTTATCCTTCAGCTTCTTATTTTCAGCAGTAAGACTCTTGATCTCAGCAAGAAGTGCTTCAATCTTATCAGCAAGCTTAGCAGGCTCTGTCTTTGCAGCTGCTGCAGCCTTGGCGAGCTCAGCCTCTGTCTCTTTATAATACTCAAGGGCTCCTTCACCTGTAAGAGCTTCAATACGTCTTACACCTGAAGATATGCCTGCTTCAGAAACGATCTTGAATGTTCCGATGGATGATGTATTTGAAACATGAGTACCGCCACAGAATTCCTTAGAAAAGTCGCCCATCATTACGACACGTACTTTCTCACCGTATTTCTCGCCGAAGAGAGCCATAGCGCCGGTCTTCTTAGCCTCATCTATAGTCATAACCTTGGTTTCAACAGGAATTGCTTCTGTAATCTTCTCATTTACGATTTTCTCAACCTTGGCAATCTCTTCTGCAGTCATTGCCTGATTATGTGAGAAATCGAAACGAAGTCTTCCATCTGAAACGAAGGAACCCTTCTGCTCAACATGATCACCAAGAACAGTCTTAAGTGCCTTCTGAAGAAGGTGAGTTGCTGAGTGATTCTTGCAGATAAGTCCTCTTCTTACGCTGTCAACCGAAAGTGTTGCAATATCACCAACGCTGAATTCTCCTGACTCAACATAACCGTGATGAGCAATCTTGTCACCTGCAACCTTAGTTGTATCCTGAACAACGAAGGTACCGTTTTCAGTCTTGATAATACCTGTATCACCTGTCTGACCACCCATGGTAGCATAGAAAGGAGTTGAAGCAACGATGATCGCACCGTTAGCTCCCTCTGTAAGCTTATCTTCTACAGTACTTACTACCTTCTCGGTACCATCCGGAGCCTTGGTAAGTGTATTTAATGTAAGAGCAAGAATTTTATCATCCTTCTCTAATTTGTCATAGCCATCAAATTCAGACTTGATATCAAGTGAGATCTGCTCAAAGACAGTAGCATCTGCGCCCATATAGTTCTGAACCTTACGAGCGTTTCTTGCTGTAGTCTTCTGAATCTCCATACACTCCCTGAACTTATCCTCATCAACTGAAAGGTTGTCTTCCTCGAGGATATCCTTGGTCAGATCAAGAGGGAATCCATAAGTATCATGAAGCTTGAATGCCTTCTCGCCGTCAAGAACAGTTGAACCATTCTCCTTAAGCTCCTTCTTATACTCAGCAAGGATCTCAAGTCCCTGATCGATAGTCTTGTTAAAGCTTGCTTCCTCATGCTCGATGGTTGAGAAGATAAATGCCTTCTTTTCCTCAAGCTCAGGATAAGCATCCTTGGAATTCTCAATAACTGTTGCAGCCACTTCATTAAGGAAAGCACCCTTGATACCGAGAAGTCTGCCGTGTCTTGCAGCTCTTCTGATAAGACGTCGGAGGACGTAGCCTCTTCCTTCGTTTGAAGGTGTGATACCGTCAGAAGTCATAAATGTAGCTGAACGCATATGGTCTGTTATAACACGTATTGAAACGTCAGACTCGTATTTTGAACCATATTCGATACCGGCAATCTCTGAAACCTTATCACGGATAGCCTTAATTGTATCAACGTCGAAGATTGAATCAACGTCCTGAACAACAACAGCAAGTCTCTCAAGACCCATACCTGTATCGATATTCTTGTTCTGGAGTGTTGTATAATTACCCTTACCGTCATTCTCGAACTGGGTAAATACGTTGTTCCAAATCTCCATATATCTGTCGCAGTCACAGCCTACTGTACAGCCAGGCTTGCCACAGCCGTATTTTTCTCCACGATCATAATAGATCTCTGAGCAAGGTCCGCAAGGTCCTGCGCCATGCTCCCAGAAGTTGTCAGCCTTACCGAATCTGAAGACTCTCTCAGGTGCGATACCAACCTCTTTGTTCCAGATATCAAAGGCTTCATCATCATCCTGATAGATTGATGGATAAAGTCTGTCAGCATCAAGTCCTACAACCTCTGTAAGGAACTCCCAAGACCATTTAATTGCTTCGTGCTTGAAATAATCTCCGAATGAGAAGTTCCCGAGCATCTCGAAAAATGTACCGTGACGAGCTGTCTTACCAACGTTCTCAATATCACCTGTTCTGATACATTTCTGGCAGGTTGTCACTCTTCTTCTAGGAGGGATCTCCTGGCCTGTAAAATATGGCTTAAGAGGAGCCATACCCGCGTTTATAAGAAGAAGGCTCTTGTCATTGTGAGGAACCAGCGAAAAGCTGTTCATCCTGAGATGGCCATTCCTTTCTTCAAAATATGAAAGATACATCTCTCTTAATTCATTAACTCCGTACTTCTTCACTTGGTTTTGCCTCCTCAACTGATTTCATATCTTTTGATTTTCTCCATTTGGTTCCGGCTATGAAGCCAAGAACCGCAAGGATCAGAAATACTACGTATTTTATCAAATATGTTGCAAATTCTGATAATATAGCTGTCATTAGTTTTCCTCCATTAAACAATAATTACGACTTGTAGCTGTATAATGCTCGGATTGAGTAATGTATTGAATTTGATTATCTTCTTTCTGCAAGCTCTTTGGTAATATCTTCCCAGGTTGTTCCGCGTTCTGCCATAAGAACCATAAGGTGATATAGAAGATCTGAAATCTCGTATTTCATCTCTTCCGGATCCGGATTCTTGGCTGCGATAACAACTTCTGTACATTCTTCGCCGACCTTCTTCAGGATCTTATCGATACCCTTATCGAAAAGGTAGTTGGTGTAAGAACCTTCTTTAGGATTCATCTTTCTGTCCATAATGATATTCATGACATCACTGAAAACTGTAAGCGGATTGGTGTCGTTGTATTCCTTACTTACAAGCGGTGTAAAGAAACAGCTTCTGTTGCCTGTATGACATGCTGCGCCAACCTGAGAAACCTTGGCAAGGATCGTATCATTGTCACAGTCTATAGTAAGTGATTTAACAAACTGATAGTGGCCTGAGGTCTCACCCTTGGTCCAAAGCTCGTTTCTGCTTCTTGAGAAATAAGTCATACGACCGGTCTCAATTGTTTTATTGTAAGACTCTTCGTTCATGTAAGCCATCATGAGAACTTCACCGGTCTTATAATCCTGGGCTATACAAGGAATAAGTCCTCTGTCATCCGTTTTAAACTCAGAGAAAGGCTTTGAACTCTCAAAGAGATTTACATATACGCCCTTCTTTCTGCAGGCCTGTTTGATCTGCATAACATCATGCTGAGCAAGGTTGTAGAGGCTTATTGCTTCTGCATTTGTTGCATCAAGCATACGGGCAATCTCATCGCCTTCTGTAGAATATGAAGAAACAACCGTTGGAAGCGGAGCTTCCTTTCTTATCTTCGCAACGATCTCTTCATAATTATCAATCTTATTATGATGAAGTATAAGGAGATTTCCGGCGCCGGCTTCCTTAACCTTCTTTGCATATTCAACCGCATCAATATCCTCAGTCAGATCGATCGTAACAATGATCCTCTCTGAACCAAATCTTTCAGATGCCTCTGAAACGATTGAAATATCCTGCATCGGAGCAGATTTCATACAAACCTTTGATGCACCTGCATAGAGAAGCTTCTTAACATCCTCAAGCCTTCTTACGCCTCCGCAGGCAATAAGAGGAATATCAATATTTCTGGTTATTTCTTTGATTATCGGTATATTTTTATCGAGTGATTCACGACTTGCAGTACTGTCGAAGAACGCAACCTCATCAGCTCCTGAATCATTGTAGAATCTTGCTTCTTCTACAGGGTTTTCCATCGTTACACATGGAATTATCTTTCTGTATTCCATATTTTCCTCCTTATAATGAGCCCTTAGTCGAGAGCAGGTCGTCTCCCAGTCTCGGATCAAGGCGTGTAGCTTCCTTGAGTGCATTTGCAAAAGCTTTGTATGCAGCTTCGATTATATGATGATTATTCTCACCCGAAAGCTGTTTAATATGTATATTCATCTCTGCAGCATAAGATACTGCATAGAAAAATTCCTTAACCATCTCTGTGTCAAAATATCCGACCTTCGGAGTTGTAAGATTCAGGTCATATGAGAGATACGGTCTTCCCGAAAGATCAACAGCAGAAAGAACAAGTGCATCATCCATAGGCATGGTAAAGCTTGCATATCTCTTTATACCTGCTTTATCTCCGAGGGCTTTCTTTATTGCCTTACCAAGAACGATTCCGGTATCCTCGATAGTATGGTGACAATCAATGTAGAGATCACCCTTAACCTTAACAGAAAGATCAAAGAAACCATGCTTAGCAAAGCTGTTCAGCATGTGATCGAAGAAGCCTATACCGGTATCAACGGTGGCTACTCCTGTTCCGTCAAGATTGATTGCAATGGAAATATCGGTTTCACTGGTTGTTCTTGCGTATTTTGCTTTTCTTTCTCCCATATTTATTCTTCCTTTCCAAAATCAGGAGCCGGACCGCTAATCACGTGCGATACTGCAGCCTGAATATTAATTAATCCTCGAATCTTACTCTGATTGAATTTGCATGTGCCGTAAGATACTCAGACTCTGCAAAGCTTACTATATCTTTATATACTTCTCTGAGAGCTCCCTCAGAATAAGAAATAATGCTTGATTTCTTGATGAAATCATCAACGCCGAGCGGCGAGAAGAATCTTGCAGTTCCATTTGTCGGAAGTACATGGTTTGGACCTGCAAAATAATCTCCGAGCGGTTCTGAAGAATACTCTCCGAGGAACATAGCACCGGCATTTCTTACCTTGGTCATTGTATCATACGGATCCTTTGTTACTATCTCAAGATGCTCAGGAGCGATCTCGTTAGTAACTTCTATAGCTTCATCCATAGAGTCTGCAAGTAATATATATCCGAAATTATCAAGTGATTTCTGAATGATCTCTTTTCTCTCAAGCTTAGCTGTGAAGATGTCTGTCCACTCGGAAACCTTCTCAGCAAATTCCTTATCGGTTGTGACAAGAATAGCTGATGCAAGCTCATCATGCTCTGCCTGTGAAAGAAGGTCTGCTGCTGTAAACTTAGGATTTCCGGATCCATCGGATAATACAAGTATCTCGCTTGGACCGGCAATCGAATCGATACTTACATGACCATATACAGTCCTTTTGGCAAGGGCAACAAATATATTTCCCGGACCAACAATCTTATCAACCTTAGGAATGCTCTCTGTACCAAATGCAAGAGCTGCGATAGCCTGGGCACCGCCTGCTTTATATACAGCTGTAACACCTGCTTCCTTTGCTGCAACAAGAGTTGTAGGATAAACCTTACCCTCGGCATTACAAGGGGTTGTCATGATTATATTTTCAACTCCGGCTACATGAGCAGGAATGACATTCATCAGAACGGTTGAAGGATAGGCAGCCTTTCCACCCGGAACATAAACACCTACATATTTAAGAGGTGTGATCTTCTGACCGAGCATGATGCCGTTTTCCTTGGTTGTTATCCAGCTGTTTCTCTTCTGGAGCTCGTGATATTCTCTGATATTCTTGATGGCTTTTCTTATAACATCAAGAAGCTTAGGATCAACAAGAGAATAAGCCTCTTCTATCTCTTCGTCGGTAACCTTGACGTTTGAAGCATTAATATCAGCCTTATCAAACTTCTGAGTATACTCAAACAGAGCACTGTCACCATTTACGTGAACGTTCTCAACTATCTCCTTTACGGTTGCTTCGTAGGTGCCGTAGTTGTCAGGACTGCGGCGAAGCATGTTCTTTAATATGTCCTTTTTTGATTCTGCAGTTAATTTAACTATACGCATGTTATATTTCTCCATAATAATACTACAACAGTCTCACATACATATGCCTCCTCAGTTGTAGATAAAATACGCCTTCGGAGGCATATGTATGCTCAACTGTTAGCATATACTATGTATTTATTTTTCAAACAAATAATAAATTTAGTAAATACTTGCAATATGCTTGGTATATTTATTAATACTATTGTGTCAAGAATATACCATTGGAGGCATCTTTTTACGCAACTAATACATATACAATAAAGCACATTCAATACATGGTTCAGAAAATGGAACCATGCTTACGTTACCTTACAGCACGTCCTTCAAATCAGTCAGGAGCTTTTGGATGCGCTCGTGCTCCATACGGAGGCTGACCTGATTTACGACCATTCTGGCTGAGAGCGGGCAGATCTCTTCGATTACGTCGAGGCCGTTCTCGCGAAGGGTTGTACCTGTTTCTACTATATCAACTATAACTTCTGAAAGTCCTACGATCGGAGCAAGCTCTACAGAACCGTTAAGCTTGATGATCTCAACTGTCTGATTCTTCTTATTATTAAAGTAATCCTTGGCAATGTGCGGATACTTTGAAGCGACACGGATTATTTCGTTTTTCTTCAGAAGCTCCTTAGCGGACTGAGGACCGCATACACACATACGGCATTTGCCGAAGCCCATATCCATAACCTCGAAGAGGTTTCTTCCTTCTTCAAGGATGGTGTCCTTACCGACAACTCCGATATCGGCGGCACCATATTCTACATAAGTTGGTACATCGCTTGCTTTTGAAAGGAAGAATCTGAGCTTTAATTCTTCATTGACAAATATAAGCTTTCTTGTGTCCGGATCCTTCATCTCCTCACAGGTGATGCCTATCTTCTCAAAAACCTCAAGAGTTTTTCTTGCAAGTCTGCCCTTGGCAAGTGCAAATGTCAGATATCTCATAAAGCACCTCCCCTGTTCTCTTCTGCTGTTTTGTTATATTTATTCTTTAATTCTGATATTTCACTGGAAATAACCAGATGCTCATCAACCTCATCGTTATCCTTAACGATATATATGCGGTCAAATTCGTATTTTCTTGCATATTCCTCATATTCAGGAAGTGAATGCTTCTTAGACTTTCTGATAAGTGAAGCCTCGACATTACGTGCTCTGAGGGCTTCTGCAAGTCTTACTGCAGGCTCCTGATTTTCTATTTCATAAACAACAAGAGCTCTGTTTGTATCTGTATCAACCTTGATGTGCTGTCTTGATACAGCCATCATAAGGTCATCAATCATTATGGCAAAGCCGATAGACGGAGCATTTTTGCCGAACTTGGCAAGAAGTGTATTATATCTTCCGCCTCGTACGATGGCGCTTCCGGTACCATATGTATATGCTCTGAAAACTATTCCTGTATAGTATCCGTAACCGTTAAGCATTCCGAGATCAAAACCGATATAGTCCTCATAGCCGTAGAACTTCAGAACATTATAAACCTTGCGAAGTCTGCCGAGTGCGGTAAGTGCCTTCTCATTTTTCGTGATCTCTTCTGCTCTGTCAAGCATCTCGATGCCGCCGAAGAATTTATCAAAGGAACAAAGCGCCTGCTCTGATCCGTCGGAAATATCAAGCTTATTTACATATTCAAAGAGACCGAAGAAGTTCCTCATCTGGATGAGCCCTTTGATATCTTCTTCCTCTTCCTTACCGAGACCTGCTTCTTCAATGATACCTTCAAAGAATTCAACCTCGCCAATCTCTATCTGGAAATTCTTAAGTCCTGAAACTCTTACAACATCTACAACAGAGGCAAGTATTTCTGCATCTGCAGCTGAGCTGTCGTCATTGATAAGCTCGCAGCCAATCTGGGTTGTTTCATGAAGCTTACCCTGATGGAGCGGCTCATTCTTAAAGGTCTTGCCGAAATAGCTGAGTCTTATCGGAAGCTCCTCATCGGCAAAATATTTGGCAGCACTTCTTGCAATTCCCGGAGTGATGTCAGGTCTTAAGACAAGAGTGTTGTTATTTCTGTCAAAGAATTTATACATCTCATTTGAAGGAGCCGAGCCCTTATCCATATTAAATATATCAAAATATTCAAATGAAGGAGTTTCTATCTCGGTATAAGCATAGCTTTTCAGAACCTTTCTTATTCGGCTTATAATCTCCTGTCTCTCGAGACATTCAGTTCCATATATATCTCTCACTCCTTCAGGAGTATGAAGAAGTTTTTCATTCATTATATCAGTCTCCTTATTTTAACTATAGAAATCGGCTGACAACCTATTGATAATAGAAATAAGCTGTTTCAGACAACACCTTTCTGTATTTTAATTCAAAACACTTAACTATTCAAGAAATAATTTTAAGAAATGTATCAAGCTTTTAATGACATGACTATTAATAGTGAGAAAGGTATTTCTATCAGTAAGACAAAACTTAAGAATTTTGATTACCTGAAAAAAACTACTATTAAGCAATATATAGAGGAAAATAAACTTGAAAAAAACGGTCTGGATGAATTATTAAACAAAGCCTTAAATTATCATTGCAACGTTATTGAAGACAATAATATGTATGACTTCATGAAAGCAGTTTATGAAGATACCGGAGAGCATAAAGATTTAACAAGATAAGAGGTGCAGAGAGTATAAATGATCCGAATTTTATATTTATTAATGATTACGGAACAGACAGAGTTGTACAAGCCCTTATAGATATAGATCGTGAGAGGGCAAAAAACCCTGAAGGAAAAGGCGTAAATCCACTTGAAGGCAGAATAAGTTCAGGTTCGAATTTTTCAGTCGATTCTAAAATCAGTAATTCAAGTATTAAATCAAACAATAGTGTAAACAAGAACGTAAACAAAGCTGTAAAAAAGAAATAATAGTTCAAAGCTTCCTCAGCCTGTAGCCCATGCCCCAGATGGTTTCAATATAATCAAAATCATCAAGCTTCTTGAGCTTGGCTCTGAGGTTGCTCATGTGAACCTTAAGCGACTGGTCCTCAGGGAAATACTCCTCGTTCCAGATACTCTCATAAAGGTTTGCTTTTGAGAAAAGCTTATTTGGATTTTCCATCATAAGCTTCAGAATTTCATATTCTTTGGATGTCAGGATGAGTTCTTCATCCTTTAAGGTAACGGTCATAAGGCCGGTATCCATAATAATACTTCCGTATGTCAGTTTCTTCCCGGGAGCTGCAGCGGAAGTATTTTCTTTGCCTGCTTCTCTCCTTTTTTGCATATCATATCTTCTCATGACAGCCTCTATACGTACAAGAACATCCGGCAGTTCAAACGGTTTAATGATATAGTCATCCGCACCATTCTTCATCATGTATAGTCTGTCATCAAGAGTTGAAACAGCCGAGATAACGATTATCGGAATATCTGTAAAGGCTCTTATTTTGGTAATGATCTCATCACCTGAAAAGCCGGGCAGCATCATATCGAGAAGAACCAGATCAATATTATCAACGTCTTTATCATCAGCAGAGCCTTTGGCAGCTATTATTTCACTTGTATGATCATTGCATCTTGAATATTTCCTAATCTTGTTAAGTCCGTCAACGCCGTCGAAGCAGCTCTTCGTTTCATAGCCATTTTTTGCAAGATAGGTTACGAGAAGCTTATTTATTTCTTTGTCATCTTCTATTATGAGAATTGTCATTGTGATACTCCGATCATATTATTTCATATTATTTCGATATTTTTAAGATGATCATATTCAGGAATCATGTTTCAGATACAGTACAATGGGTAATTATGAATAATCCGGCAACTTGATAAAACGTTCTTTATCGATCATTTTGCGTTATTTATCGATCATTTGCAGGGCATGATTAGTTCAATCATAAATACATTGCTTTCAACACTTCCGAATATACTGAATCCCAGATAATCCGCAAGCTCTTTGCAGATATACAGGCCAAGCCCTGTTCCTGGACCGCTTCTGTCCTTTGATCTTACAAAGGGTTCGAAGATGTGTCTTGTATCAATATTCATATCAGCATTAATATCATTTTTCATTATAAATCTTATATTACAGTTTTCATTTCGTACACTGATCTCAACGAAGCTTTCAGCATACTTTCTTGCATTTGAAAAAAGGTTTTCGATTATCCTTTTCAGATAGTGCTCATCTGCCATCACGATAAGCTTCTCTTCCAGAATGTCAGGTCTTACCTCAAGTTTACGCTCATCTATCCAGTTATAAGCTGAAAGAAGCTCGTCAGACAGGATTGTATCAAATCTCACACCCTTCATCTCAGGCCTTTCTTTAGCCTGAATATAAGTCACCTCGAAGAATTCATCGGAGAGATCCTTCAGATACCTCACCTTGTCATAGACTATTTCTATATATTCACTGAGTTCATTATATTTATTTAACAATGCTTCTCTGTTTGCAGATATGCTGATTTCGTTATTTTTATTCGTATTATTATACATATCCGATTCTGATACATTCAATGAATCAGAATCATTTACACTCAATGAATCAGCCTCTTTTTTTATTGAATCACATTCAGCCAGGAGCCCCTGTATCATCTGCAGATATCCGTCAATAGAAGTAAGCGGTGTTCTGAAATCATGAGAAACACCCGCCATTATTACTCTGATCCTTTTCTCGCTTTCGGTAGCTTCGGTAGCCATCGTCCTGAGCTCTTCTGTTAGAAGGTTGATCTCCTTCGCAAGCTCCACCGAAGACGCACTAAAGGAAGCAACCATAAGTGGTTGCTCCCTGTCAGTGGTTCTGATCTTATTCAGCTGTTTTCTAAAGCTTCTTACCTCTGCTCTCAGTAAATGATATCTGAATAGTACAAGTACAAGAACTATCAGGCAAATTATAAGAGCGGCCAGAAGGATCAAAGTTAATGTGTCCATATTTTATTTAAAATCCTTTTTCTTATAGAGATAGTATACCACTGATCCCCATAAAAGAACAGATATTATAAGACCGCCAAATACATACATGATCATTTGAGTGCTTACATCTTTAGCAAGAATGTATTCAAACTGATTTGCATAAAAGAGATAATAGAGTACTTTCGGAACGCCGAGTCCTGTATTTAACAGCTCGTTCATATTTCCTTTAATTGCTCCGTAGATCATGACAAAGAACACTTCGGCCATAAGGCGGAAATATACAAATGCCATCGATGCCATACTTCTGAAGCACATAGTCATAAGTACTGCAGTAATAGATGCTCTGAGCATAATAACCATGAAAAGAAGGAGTCTCGGAACCGCATAATCAAAGCCCTTTGTGCTGAATGCACAGGAAACTCCGAAACCGGTTGCAGCAAGTGCAGCGATAAGTAATGCTATAACAACTCCGATCGAAATACATTTTGAAACAATGATCTTCATTGGTCTGTTGCCGATCATTATCTCATACATATTTGTTCTCTGGCTGTAACCATGACCTGTCAGGTATGCTGCAAACATCATCGCAATGATTACGTAGGTAGTATTATACATTGATGCAGTAAAATCACCGGATGACCTCTCGTCTGATAAAAATGCTGTCAGGAATATAAACAGGCCGATTCCGGCAAAGAAATACCAGGCGCCATGAAGCTTTTTATTTCTGTTGATCTCACATTTCATTAATCTGGTCATTAGTTATCACTCCTTCCTGAAAGTCTGGTAAGTACATTCTTTCTGCTCTTATCTACCTCTCCCTTGTTATGATCAACTTTGTTCAGGTAGTATTCCTCGAGACTTTCATTTTTCAGAACAAACTGGAGTATGGTATCTCCTGAGGAAGTGATCGTATTTGAAACATCGGCTAATCTATCAAGCTTTTCATATACACGGAGCTCAGAGCCTTCAAAGATCTTAAAATCTCTTATACCGAGTTTTTCTTCAAGAGTTGCGGTTGTTTTGGAAATATTATCTGTTTTAACAGAGATATAGCTTCTTGAATGGAGCATCAGTTCTTCGGTTGAGAGCGACTCTACTATCCTTCCGTGGTTTATTATGATGTAATCGGTACATAATTCCGAAAGCTCCGACAGAAGGTGACTCGAGATAATAAGTGTCTTGCCATATACCTCACAAAGCTCTTTTAATATATGTCTTATCTCAACGATACCTTCAGGATCCAGACCGTTAACCGGCTCATCGAGTACGAGAACCTCAGGATCGGCAAGAAGTGACATGGCGATACCCAGTCTCTGTTTCATACCGAGTGAGAAATTCTTTACAGGCTTTTTACCGACATCCTCGAGACCTACATATTTCAGAAGCTCATCTATCTTCTTCTCATCGGCAACGCCTCGGAGAATTCGCATAAATTCCATGTTATCTCTTGCATTTAGTGACAGATCGATTATAGGACTTTCAATCATAAAGCTGAGCCTGTTTCTGTTTACGTGTATACCGGTTTCAGATTCGAACAGACTGAAGCTTCCGGAAGATCTGTGAGCAAGCCCGGAAAGAATCTTCATAATGGTTGTTTTACCCGCACCGTTAGGACCTATAAGTCCTACGATGTGCCCCTTTTCAACTGAAAAGCTTACATCATCAAGTACATGACTTTTGCCATAATACTTATGAACGTTTTTCATCTCAATAACCTTCATAATTTCTCCTTTTTCAATATCAATTTTTATAGTTTTGGATTTGATCTCATTCAAAAAATATATATGCTTATACAATCCTGAATTATGATCAATGTCCTGTTGATCTTTGATATTTACACTATAAATTGCTATTGTAAAGAAATGGTTAAGTTTGTAAATTTATTTATAAATACTGTTTTATTCTTGTAATATGAGGTTTAATATAAAAATCAGAACATTTGTTTGCAATCGAACACATGTTGTGTTATACTCTACATGAATCGTTTATTGCTTTTTTATACTCTGCATGTATCAAACATGACAGATAATTATGAGACAAGATTAATCATTATAGTCATGAATAAAGCTTTCTTTGTTCTATGATCCACTATCCAGGAGGTTATATATGTCAAAAGAAAAGATCAGTGCCAAACAGGAACAGATCCTTAATTATATCAAGGAAAATATCCTAAGCAAGGGATATCCTCCGACAGTCAGAGATATCTGCTCTGCAGTCGGACTCAGTTCAACATCTTCTGTTCACGCTCATCTCAATACTCTTGAGGAGAAAGGATATATCAGAAGAGATCCAACAAAGCCACGTGCAATCGAGATACTTGATGATGACGGCTTTAATCTTGCAAGACGCGAGGTTGTAAATGTACCTATCATTGGTACTGTTGCAGCCGGACAACCTATTCTTGCTGAAGAGAATATCATGGACTACTTCCCTATTCCGCCGGAATATCTCACAAACAAAGAAACCTTTATGCTTAAGGTTAAGGGTGACAGCATGATCAATGCAGGCATCCTCTACGGAGATACAATTATCGTTGAGCAGACCAATGTTGCTAGTAATGGCGATATAGTAGTCGCTCTTATTGATGATTCAGCGACTGTTAAAACCTATTATAAAGAAAATGGTCATTACAGACTACAGCCTGAAAATGATACCATGGAGCCTATTATCGTCGATGATCTTAAGATAATCGGAAAGGTTATCGGTCTCTTCAGATCATATAAATACTAATCATATAAATACTAATTTTCTTTCCATACAAGAACAGCGCCGGCAGGAATCAATCTGCCGACGCTGTTCTTTAAATTTGATCAATATAAACTATCATTTTTATGCCTCTGTAAGGCATTAATGATATTCTTCTAAATCATCCTACAGATGAAGATATCACTACATCCATATAAACGGCAGTCTTATCTTCCTTTGAGGTTACGTATCTGTAGCGGACTCTCGCACCCTCATTATATCTGACATGCATTGCAGAATATGCAAAAGCCGTATATGTCAGAAAATCTCTGAACATCCGGTCAGCATTGTCAACCGAGTATTCCTTCATTCTGATATCAACGATATACTTATTAAAGCTTTCATTTATACAGTATTTCTCGATATCCTCCCTGTCCTTAAGGAAAATATCCATATTGTATCTTATCTCGGCATTGGTGGAAATATTAACATTTGCAAGATATTGATTGATTATTCTGAACAATTCATGTTCCTCCTAGTATATCTTCATATCAGGTATCTTCTCCCTGACCTCTTTGAATTTATCAAAATTCTTTATAAACAGCTTAACAACCTTCGGATCAAACTGTTTACCACTGTTCTTGATTATCTCATTATAAGTGTCCTCATCAGACCAGCCTTTTTTATAAAGTCTCTCGGCAGTCAGCGCATCAAAAACATCGCATACGGAAACAATACGTGATATATATGCGATTTCTTCACCCTTCATTCCTAGATAGCCTTTGCCATCCCATCTCTCATGATGTTCCTTGGCGATAATACGTGCAAGATGCATAACCTCGCCGGGACATTTTTCAAGGAGTGCCTCGCCATAGAGTACATGACTTTTCATGATCTCGTACTCTTCATCGGTAAGCTTGGTCGGTTTATCAAGAATATCGGCACTTATCATTAGTTTTCCGATATCATGCATCATGGCTGCTGTTGCAAGCTTCTCAACGTAGTCTTCATCAAAGCCCGAAGCTCTTCCGAGTATCTTGGTATATTCGGCAACACGCTTGATATGCTCGCCGGTAAGCTTGGATTTATTTTCAGATATTTCCGAAAATGCATAACAAAGTCCCTTTTCATTTTCAACCGTAATAAGGGCTGTATCGATGTTTCTGTCTATCATCATAGCGTTTCTGTCTACGATAAAGAATGCTATGAAGGACATAAATATAACTATGAGGAAAGCCGGTGCGCAGAAATGTATCATCAGATCATAATAATTCTCATAAACCTTATGCATTATGAGAAAACTGAAATTGATCTGTACAAAAGCCGATAATGCAATCGACGCAATAACCATCATAGATGTATACAGAAGGAAGGTTCTATCGAAATACAGCGAAGCAAGTAGTATTGGGAAAAGCAGGATTGGATATGCATAGCTTCCAAACTGTGTGACAAGTATCATGGTAATAAGTACGGTACAGATGATAATAACATGTCTGGTTCCGTTCTTTTTATCAAGTTTAAGAATATTAACGATGAGAATAGGAATAAATGCAATGAACAGACAGAGTAAGATAGATGCCACAAGAAGCATCGTATCAAAGATGTCATTTATCAGAAAGAACGCAAAGAAAACAAGCAGGAAATACATGATGATTCTCATACATCTTGCTGATACCCTGTTGACCTCTGATATTATCTTCTTTTTCTCTCTGATTTTTTCCATATATTAACCCTAACTAAGTTAGAAACGGGAGAAACCAATCTTGTTATGAACCGGATCAGTGTTTTACAACACTTTGTCAGGTTTCAATTGTCAGATTTGCTTCCTCCATAGCCTGTCTCTTAAAATCTTCTATCTTATCTGCAGATACAACCGGAAGTTCATCCATTGATGATATTCCAAAACTCCTGAGAAAGTCATCGGTCGTTCCAAAAAGTATCGGCTTGCCCGGAGCATCCAGTCTGCCGACCTCTGTGATAAGATTGTATTCTATAAGTTTATTAATAGCGTGTGTGCAGGAAACGCCACGGATCTGTTCTATTTCAAGTCTTGTTACCGGCTGTTTATATGCAACGATAGAAAGCGTCTCAAGCAATACATCCGTGAGGATATGCTTCTTAGGCATGTTTACAAGCCTTATCAACACATCATAGAATTCGTTCTTAGAGCAAAGCTGAAGTTTGTCATCTAGTCTGACTATCCTGATTCCGCACTTATCACTTTCATATTTCTTCTGAAGAATCTCATATGCATCAAGTACATCCTTCTCGCTTACTCCCATCGCAGCAGACAGCTTTGATATTTCTACCGCTTCACCAACTGCAAATAGAGCTGCTTCCAACGCCCCCGGCACATTCTCCACCGGTTCAAACGAAGGCAGTGCCTCTCCATTGATTTCTTCTATAGTTTCTGAATTATTATTCTTTTCTGACATTTTACTATTTTCCTTAAATCAATTTGTTATTTGAATTGATAAATGATTCTAAAGGGATATGGTATACACATGCCTCTGAAGGCGTATTCTTGCTACAACTGAAGAGGTATGTGTATGCTTGATCCCTTAGCATTAAACACCCTTAAAATCAAATTTAAAGCAATCATTCAAGAGAATCAATCAAGATTTCATCGAATATCCCATCCTGTCGGATTGTGAGAACTCCTGTCTTCATGAGTTCGAGAATAGCAAGGAATGTAACGATAAGATTCATCTTGCCCTTACGCCTTCCGACAAGCGTTCTGAAATTGATGCTCTTCAGGCCTTTTATTTCTTCTCTGACCTCGATCATTCGGTCTTCCAGCTTGATCTCTTCTCTGGTGATCGTTCCGAAACGGCTTCTCACAGGATCTATCCTGTCGACCTCTCGCTTCATCATCTGTTCAAAGATTTCCTGAAGACGAACCAGAGTCATATCGCCAATAAGATCTGCAGGATCAACCTTTTCTCTGTAATTACTTACCTCTTTAGGAATAGAACTGCCTTTGAAATAAGCTCCCTTGGCATCCATCTCCATATCCTTAAGCTCATAGGATGCATATTTATACATCTTATACTCAAGAAGTCTTCTGACGAGCTCATCTCGAGGGTCGCCCTCTTCTTCAACCGGCTCTTCTTCTTTAGGAAGGAGCATCTTGGCCTTGATACTGATAAGCTGAGCAGCCATAAGAAGGAAGTCGCTCATCTTATCATAGTCATTTTCAGAAAGGTCATCAAGATATGCAAGATACTGTTCTGTTATCTCAACTATAGGTATATCAAATATATTGTATTTGTTTTTATCAATAAGATGAAGCAGAAGGTCAAGAGGCCCTTCAAAATTGCTTATCTTAACATCAACTGTTGCCATTAGTTTTATACTCCGGTGTTATCGGTGTCTCCGTCAGATTAATATCATGAAATCAGTTATCGCCTTTTATAAGTGTGTAAAAGAATATATTCCATGATCCTTCTGCTGTATTCAGCTGTGCAGTGCTTGCCGTCAGTCGTTCCTTCCTCAGGAAGATAACCATATTCATCTCTTACAGCTGCAGCATAATCGATATAGATTACACTTTCCTTATCGTGACAGTACTTAATAATCTCTTTATTGAACTTATCGACATTATCCATGTTGAAGATTTCATCTTCATCCGAAACCTCCTGTGAAACAGGAACTACGCTTGCAATATAGATAACGGCACGAGGATTTACGGCTTGTATATGATCAACAAGAGCATCGATATCCTCAATAAACACCCCGAGATATTCCCATCCGAGTTCATTTATTCCAAAAGAAATATAATAATTATTATAGCTTGTCAGAGAAACAGCTTCAAATACAGTATATTTGTTACCGTTTATCTTGATACATTTTTCCGAATCAAGAGCACCGACATTCAGTCCCTTATATGCAAATGCGTTAACATTGTCAAATCCCGAATAATATGCAAGAGACTCAGTTCTGGAATCACCTATAAATACAGTATTATCAAAATAAGCTTCAGTCTGCATATCGTTTGGAACGAATCGTCTTGAGTCATACCAGTCGCTGCATGGAATATCAACTATATCCGGAAGTATTGTATTATTCTCTGAGAAAATAGGATTTGCTGTGGTTGCTTCAGTTAATTCAGTAGCTTCGGTATCCGTAGTCTCCGTTGTGTCATTTGATGTCTCTGTAGTCTTATCTTCTGTCTTCTCTGTAACTTCAGTCGTTTTCTCAGTGTTTTTTTCCGTAGTTACTTCCGAGGTAATATCCTCTGTAGTCTTCATATCTTCGGTAGATAGCTCTGTTGAGGAAACAGTACCAGCCTCAGAAGTATTTACATCTGATGTATCCTCTGTCAAAGGCTCACTTGTATCTTCTGTTCCCTGCTTCTCTGTTGTATTATCAGGGGTTACTCCTGCACTGTCATAGTCAGATGGAGACTTGGCATTTACACTTACATCGCGAATAGTTTCGTGAATACCCGATAATTCATATGCAGCATAGGCACCGCTAATTATAACAAAGAAACAGATTATAACTGCTATGGCTCTTTTGTTATTCTTATTTAGTTTTCTTTTATTGTTATTATTGTTTTCTACCATGTCATTCCTATCACTTCTCTGGTCTTGTCTCTCGTAAGCAGGTCAATAAGGGCGTCCTTTGCAGGATAATCCTCAAAAAGAACCTTGTTTACTGCCTCTGTGATTGGCATAGACACTTCATATTTTTTTGCAAGCGCAAGCGCTGCCTTTGCGGAATATACTCCTTCAACAACCATCTTAACCTCGTCCATGGCTTCCTGATAGGTTTTGCCTTGGCCGATGAGATAGCCTGCTCTTCTGTTACGGCTGTGAACAGAAGCACATGTAACTATAAGATCGCCAATACCTGAAAGACCTGAGAAGGTTTCAGGATTGCCGCCCATTTTGACACCAAGCTTCTTTATCTCTACGATACCTCTTGTAATAAGGGCAGCCTTGGTATTATCACCGCAGCCGATTCCGTCTGCAATACCTGCAGCAAGAGCAATAACATTTTTAAGTGAACCACCAAGTTCTATACCAAGTATGTCAGGACTTATATATACTCTGAAGAAATCAGCCATGAAAGCATCCTGTATCTTCTCTGCAATGGCCTTATCCTTACAACCTACAACGACTGTTGTCGGCATGCATTTACCAACCTCTTCTGCATGGCTCGGACCTGACAGAGCAGCCACCTCTGCAACCGGTATTTCCTCTTTTATGATCTGTGAAAGTCTCATCAGGGTATCATCCTCGATGCCCTTAGAAACGCTGACTATTATCTGTCCTTCCTTGACAAATTCGGCAGCTGTTTTTGCCGTCGAACGAACAAACGGACTCGGAACAGCCATGACGATCATCTCAGAATCATCTATAGCCGTGCGCATATCTGTTGTGAAGGTTACTGCACCGCTCAGTATAACTCCCGGAAGTTTAGTCTTATGCTCGCAGTATTCGTTAAGCATGGCTATCTCCTCCGGGTCTATAGACCATACGGATACTTCATGTCCATTATGTGTAAGAAGCTTAGTGAGTGCTATACCCCAGCTTCCTGCTCCTAAAATGCATATTTTCATAAACAATACCTCCGTATTAAAGTAAAATAATATTATATCAAAATAATGTTATTATTATATCAATTCTAATTCAGGCTTTGTCACTGCCGTCTTCTGTCTTAAGACTTGCGGCAGCCTTCTTCTCGCCGAGTTTATTTTCCTCACCATGGATAAGTCGTACTATATTTGCTCTGTGTTTAAGTATGGTCATGACTGCAAGTATGACAGCGAGGACTATACTTTCTATCATCTCTGATTTTGAAGCTCCATTCGGATCAAAACAGAGTTTACCCGAAAATGCCATAATGATATATATGGTCAGGAATTCAAACATGAGCAGGATTGATCCCAGAGAAACATATCTTGTAACAGCAACCACTGATACAAACAATACTATAAGAATAACTATCATAAGAGGGATCATAAGACCAGCAATCATTCCTGCTGTGGCCGCAACGCCTTTTCCGCCTTTGAATTTAAGATAAAACGGAAAATTATGACCGACAACAACGCCAAGTCCGATATATAAAACAAAAAGCAGAAAGATGTCAGGATATGAATTCTGTGTAAGCAGTCTCACAACAAGGCACGGAATAAAAGCCTTGAAGAAATCACCGATAAATACAACCAGACCTGCCTTCTTACCGAGAACACGAAGTGCATTGGTCGTTCCGGAATTGCCACTGCCGTATTGTCTTATATCAATACCATTTAACTTACCATATATGTAGCCCGTTTCCAGAATACCGCAGAAATATCCGCATACAAAGCAGATTATTCTTATATATATATCAGACATTATTTATCTTTCCTTTCACGAATAATGAATTTGAGTGGCGTACCCTTAAATCCAAAAGCCTCACGAACCTTATTCTCGATATATCTTATATAAGAAAAATGCGCCAGTTCTTTATCATTTACAAAGATAACAAAAGTCGGTGGTTTAACAGAAACCTCAGTCATGTAATAAAGCTTAAGTCTGCGTCCCTTATCTGATGGCGGATCCGCAGTAGCAACAGCCTCAGCGAGTATCTCATTAAGTACTCCTGTGGCAACTCTCATTGAACAATTCTGAACAACCGCATCGATGGTAAGGAAAAGCTTCTCCAGACGCTGACCTGTTTCGGCTGAAATGAAAAGAAGTTCAGCATAAGGCATAAAGGAAAGCGTGGTTCTGATGCTGTTCTTAAACTTATTCATGGTCTTGTCATCCTTCTCGATGGCATCCCACTTATTTACTGCTATTATAACACCTTTTCCGCGTTCATGAGCGATTCCGGCAATCTTCGCATCCTGCTCGGTAACGCCCATTGTAGCATCAATAACAAGGACCGCTACGTCACATCTTTCAACAGCTGTAACCGTCCTTATTATACTATATCTCTCTATCTCATCCTTGATCTTGCTTTTTCTTCTGAGACCTGCGGTATCAATAAAGATGTATTCAGTTCCGTTTCTCTTAACGACAGTATCTATCGCATCACGTGTTGTTCCTGCAATGTCGGATACAATAACACGATCCTTTCCGAGAAGCTTATTTATGATAGATGATTTTCCTACGTTCGGTTTACCGATTATAGCAACCTTCGGTCTATCATCCTCTTCATCAGCGGCAGCATTTTTATTAAAATGACTGCAGACTTCATCAAGCATTTCACCAAATCCGAGCTTTCCTGTTGATGAAACAGGGAAAGGCTCACCAAGGCCAAGATTATAAAACTCATAAACGTCGTTCATGAATTTCTCAAAGCTGTCGACCTTATTTACAACAAGAACAACAGGCTTATGAGAGCGTCTCAGCATATCGGCAACCTTGGAATCCGCATCAACGAGTCCCTGCCTGACATCTGTGAGAAATATGATAACATCCGCAGTATCAATTGCAATCTGCGCCTGTTCTCTCATACTCCTCAGGATTATATCATTTGATTCAGGCTCAATACCGCCCGTATCTATCATAGTAAAGCTCTGATCGAGCCAGGTTACATCAGCGTAAATTCTGTCTCTGGTAACTCCTGGGGTATCCTTAACAATCGATATCCTCTCACCTGCCAGAGCATTAAAGAGAGTCGACTTTCCGACATTCGGCCTGCCAACAATGGCCACTACTGGTTTACTCATTTTTTAAACTCCCAAAATATCTCTCAAATATTCCATACCATATGATTTTACAATAACAGTTTCTACTTGTAAAGCGTTCTTTAGTTCCTCAAGAGTCATGTCATCGAGGAAGATTTCCTCGTCAGCCTTGAGACAGCTTGACGGAATCAGCAGAGCATCACCAAGCTCTTTACCTTCCAGACCGCTTACAATATCGCTTCCGGTCAGAAGGCCGGTTACGGTTATCTTCGGACCGAAAAATTTATTTTCGATAGGATAAACCATAAACTGTGCATCAGGTCTTACCCGCGCCAGTTCGCTGCAGATATGATCTTTATTATCCTTGGAAAGCATTCCGCAGATTGTGGATGATCTTCTGCCTTTATTTTCTTCAAGAATAGCATCGTACAGTTTCTCTTCTTCTGATTTATGATGAAACAGTTTTCCGAGCCTGCTTCTGCTGTCTCTTGATTTTTTATATTCCAGAACCTCATCAACTGCAGCCGAAAAATCATTGTACAGAAGTCTGGTCATTCCGACTCCGTTTTCAAGCTGCTCATAGCCATCATAATTATCCTCAGGAGGTATCTCCCTGCCGGCCATGATATACCATTCATCACTGGCATGCGCAAAATGTATGCCGTGTTTCTCGTAAACTTCTTTCTGTACGTCCTCTATCATATCAATGACATCTTCCGCATCCTCAGGTCCGAATTCATCGAGATGACACAGCCCGTCTCTGTATTTTGTCAGTCCGACCGGAACAACCGAAACGCTTCCGAGTACAGGGGCATATTTTTTGAGATCTCGAAGAGATCTCAGAAGCTCTTCGCCATCATTCACGCCCTTACATAGAACTATCTGGGCATTCATAGGGATTTCTGCTGCATAAAGCTTGTCCATATGATCAAGTATCCTGCCGGCAAATCTGTTATGAAGCATACTG
>CAMNMC010000103.1 GCA_946544235.1 uncultured Lachnospiraceae bacterium
CCCGCCGTTTGGTGGACCCGGGTCTTGCGACCAGCCCATTGTTACATTCCTGTAACTCCTATATAATATATACCATAATATTATGCCAAAAACAATTATTATTTTCAAATGGAGATTAAATGCATTTTAAACTATTATTTTCGAATGATAATTTGAGCAGGGATAATTTCAATTCTCAATTGCAAACCTATGATCTGGATTTATCAAAAGAGCTATATAAACATAGACCGTCATAATAACCCCTCATACCATTTATCACAAAATAAAAACCAACCAATTACTCATCATAATGTTGACATTTTAGCGACGAAAAAATCGGGAAGCCTTATAAAATAAGACTTCCCGATACTTTTTAATTATAGAAGCTCGATTGTTCCTGGCGGTTTGGAGGTCAGATCCCACATGACTCTGTTTACGCCCTTGACCTCGTTGATGATCCTGTTCATACACTTCTGAAGTACATCGAAAGGTATCTCTGTACAGTCGGCGGTCATGAAGTCTGAGGTGCAGACTGCACGAAGCACAACGGCATAATCATATGTTCTGAAATCGCCCATAACACCTACTGAGCGCATATTTGAAAGTGCTGCGAAATACTGGTTCGGAGCAACCTTGATGTGGCCGCTCTTAACCGCAGCATCTACTTCTTCTCTGAAGATAGCGTCGGCATCCTGAACGATACGAACCTTATCACTGGTGATGTCGCCTACTATTCTTACACCAAGTCCCGGTCCCGGGAATGGCTGACGGAATACAAGATATTCAGGTATTCCAAGCTCAAGGCCGGCCTGTCTGACCTCATCCTTGAAAAGCATTCTGAGCGGCTCTACTATCTCCTTAAAATCAACATAGTCCGGAAGTCCGCCTACGTTATGATGTGATTTGATCACAGCTGATTTGCCGAGGCCTGACTCGATAACGTCCGGATAGATGGTTCCCTGTGCAAGGAAATCAACAGCTCCGATCTTCTTCGCTTCTTCCTCAAATACACGTATGAATTCTTCGCCGATGATCTTTCTCTTACGCTCCGGATCGTCCTCACCCGCAAGCTTCAGATAGAAACGCTCCTGCGCATTTACACGTATGAAGTTCAGGTCATAGCTGCCATTCGGTCCAAATACAGCCTCAACCTCATCACCTTCATCTTTACGAAGAAGACCATGGTCAACGAAGACACAGGTCAGCTGCTTGCCGACAGCCTTTGCCAGAAGTACTGCCGCAACAGAAGAATCAACTCCGCCCGAAAGCGCGCAGAGCACCTTGCCCTTGCCGATCTTCTTACGAAGTGCCTCAATAGTCGTATCCACAAACGAAGACATCTTCCAGTCTCCGCTGCATTTACAGATATTAAATACAAAATTCTGAAGTATTTCCTTGCCCTGCTCCGAATGCATAACCTCAGGATGGAACTGAACAGCGTAAAGCTGCTTCTCATCATTCTCCATACCTGCGACAGGGCAGTCATTGGTATGAGCAGTCGTATGGAAGCCCTCCGGAAGCTCAGCTATATAGTCCGTGTGGCTCATCCATGTATTTATCTCAGGTTTGATCCCTTCGAAGAGAAGTGAACTTGAGATGCTCACCTGACCGAGAACGCCATCCTCCTCTTCAATCGCATCGATGAAGGTTTCTGTCTTACCATATTCGCTTACAGGTGCAGTTGCGACCTTGCCGCCTGCAAGATATGCAATAAGCTGAGCACCATAGCAGATTCCGAGTATCGGAATTCCTGCCTCAAGGATCTCCTTCGTGTAGCTTGGTGAAGCCGGATCATAAACGCTGTTAGGACCGCCGGTAAATATGATTCCCTTTGGATTAAGCTTTTTGATCTCGTCAAGGGACATGGTGTACGGATGAACCTCCGCATAAACATTGCATTCCCTGACTCTTCTCGCTATAAGCTGGTTGTACTGTCCTCCGAAGTCAAGGACGATAATTAGTTCTTTTTCCATCTTGTACTGCTCCAAATCATAAAATATCTAAATCTTTTTGCTTTATTTATCCCAGATTGTAGGATCCGGTGTGAAGCCAAGCAGCTTGATAGCCTCCTGCAGCTGCTTATCCTTCTCAAGCGGAATGGTTACCATCTTCTTGACATCATCATCGAGGTCCACCTCAACATCCGGTTTGATACCGATTTTATGGATCTCAGTCATTGAAGGTGTATAATACTTAGCCATCGTGATCTTTATAGCCGAACCATCCTTAAGCGGAAGAATCGACTGAACGATTCCTTTACCGAAGGTGGTGGTACCAACTATCTTAGCCTTGCCGTAATCTCTCATACAGCTTGTAAATACCTCTGATGCACTGGCACTGTATTCATTTACCAATAGAACGATCGGAAGATCTACCGAATGATGATCGCTGCAGCTGTATTTATCAATTGTCTTGTCGTTCTTATCCTTTGTATAAAGAATATCGCCCGCTTTATCGGCTCCTTCTACCATCGCATTGTCATCTATGATATAATCGCACATCTTGACTACCGATGAAAGAAGTCCTCCCGGATTGCCTCTGAGATCAATGATCAGGGCTGTTGCACCCTGTGCTGTAAGAGTATCGATAGCTTCAATAAACTGATCAGGTGTATTTTCGATAAACTGATCAACCTGGATATAACCAAGGGTATCCTGACCCATCTCATAGGAAACAGTTTTATTTTCTACAACCGCTCTGGTAATCTTTAACGCAATAGGATCCTTTTCGCCTTCACGCTTGACCTTTACGGTAACCTCTGTTCCTTCTTCACCTCTGATCATCTTGACAACATTCTCGAGTTCCATATCAGATGTGAGCTCAATATCATCAATCTTTATGATCTGATCTCCCGGCAACATTCCGGCTTTCTCTGCAGGTGTACCCTGAATAGGCCTGATAACACTTACAGCCTTGGTCTCGGCATCCTGCGTGACCATACAGCCGATACCGACGTAGGTTCCGCTGTCATCCTCCATCAGCTGCTGATATTCTTCTTTCGTGTAATATACGGAATACGGATCATCAAGTCCCTTCATGATACCGTCATAGTAAGACTCGGCTTCTTTCTCGGGATCCTCATCGAAATAGTAATAATATCTGATGTAATTCTCGATCTCTTTAGTCTTATCCTTGACTTCATCTGAATTAGGATCAAATCTGCCGTCATCAAGGGTGATCTCGCCTTTTTCCGTAGTATTTTTAGTATCACTGACTTTCTCACTGTTACCACAGCCACTGAGCGAAGCAATTCCCATGATCATTATGAGTGATGCTGCTCCAAGTTTAAATTTTTTTCTTCTCATTTACCTCATCCTCTATTCTATCGATTCATTTTGATATTCCAATCAAAGATAATCAATACCAAGCCCTGTCGTTTCATACCGGTTTACTCATAAAACTGCAGTGGATCCACATAATCTCCGTTAACTCTTACTCCGAAATGGAGATGTGGACCTGTAGAAACTCCTGTATTTCCGGAAAATGCTATAACCTGTCCCTGCTCAACCTTTTCGCCGACCGTAACGGAATATGCTGAAAGGTGATGATATACAGTAAATACGCCGTCACCATGATCGATCATGACAGTTATGCCGCCGCTTCCCATATATCCTGTATAGCTGACTGTACCCGCTGCAGCCGCAATAACGTGACTGCCTGAATCACATGCTATATCAATGCCTCTGTGATAGGTACTTGCGCCCGCTGTAGGTGCATTTCTTCCTCCGAAGTATGAAGTGATATAGGTACTTGTCGGCATAGGCCATGCAAATCCGCCCTTACCGATTATTGACGGAATGATCACCTTGCCATCTATACCGACGTACACACCTCCGGTCGCTGCAGCCTCAAGCTGTGCGATCTTCTTGTCCAGATCATCATACATCTTCTCGATGTCTTCCTTCTGTTCCTTCAGAGGATCGATAACGCTGTCATAACTTTCAATCTGTCCCTTTTTTGCTGCATAAAGCATCTGGACAGCCTCGTATTCATCACTATATTCCTGATCAATGGTCGTCACAGCAGAGTATACCATATTCTGAAGGAACTGCTTCTGAGCGAGCTTGTCCCTCTTTGCGATGAATTCATTCATCCTCACCTGGTCGTATTCCCTGATCTGATTCATGTATTCTGTCCTGTTAAGTATCTCAACAAGATTTACCGATGTCAGGACAGCATCAACGATGGAATAGTGACCACCTTCGTAAGCCGCACGTATGTGCTCCTTCATCTGATCATAAACAGCATCTATATCCTTCTGAGCGTCCTCGAGCTGCTTTTCGGTATCCTTCATATAGTCTTCAACACGCTGCTTTTCTTCCGCAAGTGCGGCAAGATTCTGCTCGTATTCGACCATAATCTTATCAAACTCCTCGATCTGTTCAAGGAAAGACTTCTTACTAGTCTCAAAGATCTTGATAAGCTCCTGAGCATCCTCAATATCCTGCTTATACTCCTGCTGCTTATCCTGGATTCTCTTGATCTCCTCTGTATCAATCGGGATAACAACCTTCTCGGTGGTCGCCTCAGTGCTTCCGGCTTCACTGCCTTTCTGTTCAGTTGTAGACTTATCTGTGCTGTTTTCTGTGCTCTTATCAGTTGACTGCTCAGTAGTCTCTGGCTTCTCGGTAGTCTCTGTAGTCTCTGTTATATTCGTAGCCTCTGTCCGATCCGTCGGCTGCTCGGTAGTCTTGCCTGCATCCGTCGGAGTCGCATCTGCTAAAACAGTTTCGCCACCGTCGGAAGAAATATTACCGACAGCGGCGTTATTGATATATGTTCCTGCCAGTACGGTCATACCGATAAGAAACGCGGAAATACAGATTTTCACTAAGTATTTTCTCACTTAGCTTCCTCCTGTTTTTAAACCTTAAGATGTCTTTTTGTTGTAAATAAACTGCCCAGGAAACCGATTCCCACACCGATAGCCAGTGTTACCGGAATAAGGAACTTAAAGATATCTCCTATAGCAACAAACTCAAAGAGCTTTGTTACCAGACTCAGTCTTCCTACAACGTAATTAAGTACTGCATCATATGCATAATATACAAGTACCAGAGGGATAGCAGAACCGATAAGTCCGATCACAACACCCTCTACTATGAACGGCGCTCTTACGAAGAAGTTCGTAGCACCGATAAGCTTCATGATCTTGATCTCTTCCTTACGAACCGTGATACCTATTGTTACGGTATTACTGATAAGGAATATGGATACAAGAAGAAGTATCAGGATGATACCCATAGAAGCATATCCGACAAAAAGATTGAGTGAAGAAATGGTATCCGCCGTAAACTGTGAGCTCTTAACCTTTCTTACACCTGTGAGTCCCTCCAGGAATCGTACAAATTCAGCCTGCTTGCTGACGTCCTTAAGAGTTATCGAGAAGGAAGCCGATTTTGCCAGCGGATTGTCATCACCGAAGGCTGCTCTTGCTTCTTCCGGATTATCATAGGTATCATTTGAATATTTGATCCACGCTTCTTCAGCGGAAATATAATCAAAGGTATCTACCTCTTCTCTCGTCCTTATCTGGGCACTCAGAAGTTCAATATCAGCATCCTCTTCAAAGAAAACAGATATCGAGATTGAATTCTCAAGGCTTCTCATAGCCGATCTGAAATTAACTACTACAACATAAAATATACCGAACAGGAACAGACATGATACGATAGTTCCTATCGACGCAAGGGAGAATAGAAGATTTCTTCTGATATTTTTTATACCCTGTCTGAAACTGTACCAAAGCGAACTAATCCTCATCTATATATCCACCCTTTTCAACATCGCTGATAACGACGCCTTTCTTCAGAGTAATAACCCTCTTCTTCATGGCATTTACTATCTCCTTGTTGTGAGTAACGACAACAACCGTCGTTCCCTTGGCATTGATATCCTCAAGAAGATTCATGATCTCCCACGAATTCTTTGGGTCAAGGTTACCGGTAGGCTCATCCGCAAGGATGATATCCGGCTTATTTACAAGCGCTCTGGCTATGGCAACTCTCTGCTGCTCACCACCCGAAAGCTCTCTCGGGTATGCCTTATATCTGTCAGCAAGACCTACGATCGTAAGCATCGCAGGAACCTGTCTTCTGATGTATCTTGAAGGTGTTTCTATAACTCGCTGCGCAAATGCAACGTTCTCATAAACCGTCCTGTCCTTAAGAAGTCTGAAGTTCTGAAATACAACACCGATCTTTCTTCTGACCTTTGGTATCTGCCTTCTCCTTATCTTGTTATAATTGTAGCCTGCAACCTCGATCTTGCCTCTTGTAGGTGTCAGTTCCTTCAGAAGCAGTTCGATAAAGGTTGTCTTGCCGGATCCGCTGGATCCAACAACGAAGACAAATTCTCCCTTGTCGATGTTGATGTTAACATCCTTAAGGGCTACCGTTCCGGTAGGGTATTTCATCGTTACGTTTTCCATTGTAATCATAGTGATTATAATTCCTTCCGATTATCAATACTTTCGAATATCCACAGAAATCTATACCTCTTCTATCGTGGAAAAATACGCTTCAGAGGCATACATCCCTGTGGATACTCTTATACTTTTATTTAGAAATCCATGCTCTCCATGTATTTCATATACTTTACAACCATAAGAGCGATCTTGAAGGTGATCGCATCCTCGAAGACTCTCAGGTCGAGTCCTGTTGATTTCTGAATCTTGTCCAGTCTGTAAACGAGGGTATTTCTGTGGATGTAAAGCTGTCTTGAGGTCTCTGATACGTTCAGGCTGTTCTCGAAGAACTTATTGATCGTAGTAAGAGTTTCCTCATCGAACTCATCCGGTGACTTTGTGTCAAATATCTCCTTGATGAACATCCTGCAGAGAGGAATAGGAAGCTGATAAATAAGTCTTCCGATTCCGAGGCTGTCATAGGCGATGATATTCTTGTCACTGTAGAAGATCTTGCCAACATCAAGAGCCATCTTAGCTTCCTTGTAAGACCTTGAAACTTCCTTGATCTCATTGACGATGGTTCCGTATGCCACATGAACCGAGATCATAGCCTCAGTGCTGAGCATATCAACTATAACCTTTGCTATCTTGGTCATGTCATCATAAGACTCGCTTGGCTTAAGCTCCTTAACGAGTATTATATTTTTCTCATCAACAGCAGTGATGAAATCCTTTGACTTGCTTGCGAAGAGATTTCTTACTGTCTCAAGCGCATTATTGTCCTTGTCACTCTTGGTCTCAATGATAAATACGATTCTTCTGACATCCGTATCAATGTGAAGCTTCTTAGCCTTGTTATAGATATCAACAAGAAGGAGGTTGTCAAGAAGGAGGTTCTTAATGAAGTTGTCCTTATCAAATCTCTCCTTATATGCAACAAGCAGGCTCTGAATCTGGAAGGATGCCATCTTACCTACCATGTAGGTACTGTCATCATCACCCTTTGCCATAATAATATATTCAAGCTGCTTATCATCATTCACCTTGAAAAACTGGTATCCGAGAAGCGCCTGGCTCTCAGCAGGTGATTCAGCAAACGCTGTAACTGCTTCCTCATAGCCTTCAAAGCTTCCGTCCATTGTTTTCGCAAGAGGTCTGCCCTCCGTATCCATCACGATAAGATCTGTTTTCGTGATATTTCTTATCCCCTCAAGAGTGTCCTGAAGAATCTGATTTGATATCATATTACACCTCACTTTTGCTACTTTATATTTTTTTCCCGTTATACCTTCTAAAAAACGCAACCGCAGAACCCGCCAGCTTCGCTGTTGGCTGTCCCTGCTCAGTACTGCAGTCGCTCACTAGGCTATTGTAACAGAAAACTCAAACAAAAAAAAGGGAAAATGCATATTTTCACGCATTTTCCCTTAAAAATTCATTGAATTTTAATACTTTTGTACTAATTAGCTATAATTGTCTCTGATTCCTTCTCGAAGATGTGAATCTTAGAAAGATCAAATGCAAACTGTACTGTATCACCAGGTCTAGCTGTTGTACGAGCATTAACTCTGGCTGTGATATCGAACTGGTCGATTGTGAAGTACAGATATACTTCAGCACCGAGCATTTCGTAAATATTGATTCTAGCGTCAATAACTGACTCTGGTGAAGACTCGATGAAGAGCTGCTCATCATGAATATCCTCAGGACGGATACCAAGAACAACATCCTTGTCAATATAGTCGCCTGCAATAAGCTTCTGAGCCTTAGCATCAGGAACCTTGATTGAGTGAGAACCGAACATAAGGAGAACGTCCTGTCCTGACTTAACAACCTTACAATCGATGAAGTTCATAGGTGGCATACCCATGAAACCTGCAACGAAGAGGTTTGTAGGATGATCATAGAGGTTCTGAGGAGTATCAACCTGCTGGATGATACCATCCTTCATAACTACGATTCTTGTACCAAGAGTCATAGCCTCTGTCTGGTCATGTGTAACGTAGATGATGGTTGTCTGAAGTCTCTGATGAAGCTTAGAAATCTCAACACGCATCTGTACACGGAGCTTAGCATCGAGGTTTGAGAGAGGCTCGTCCATAAGGAATACCTTAGGCTCACGAACGATAGCACGTCCCATGGCAACTCTCTGTCTCTGACCACCGGAAAGAGCCTTTGGCTTTCTGTCAAGAAGGTGCTCGATCTCGAGGATCTTAGCTGCCTCATGAACTGCCTTGTCGATCTTCTCCTTTGGTACCTTTCTCAGTTTAAGACCAAATGCCATGTTGTCATAAACTGACATATGTGGATACAGAGCGTAGTTCTGGAATACCATCGCGATATCTCTGTCCTTTGGCTCAACGTCGTTTACAAGCTTGTCACCGATCCAAAGCTCACCTGAGCTGATATCCTCAAGACCAGCGATCATACGGAGAGTTGTTGACTTACCGCATCCTGAAGGTCCAACGAAGATGATGAACTCCTTGTCCTGAATTTCAAGATTGAAATCCTTAACAGCATTGAATCCGTTTGGATAAATCTTGTAAATATTCTTTAATGATAAACTAGCCATTTTTAAATTCCTCCTAAATATTCTAGCTATATTTTTTTCTTAACTGACTATCGAAATAATACAACTTTTCCCTGATTTAAACCATATTAGTTTTGCATAAAGATAGAAAAAATCTTTTGTTAGGTTTGCATATAGACAGAATTTTTATATGAATAATTACCAAATAAATCGTTTTTTACCCACCTATACGCAATCTTTTTTGTGAAAACTTAACCAATTTTCTTAATTTATCCCCTCACGAAAAGTGCAAAAAAATCTCAAAAAAAGCGTATTTTTTTGAGATTTTTCATTATTTTTTATGTATTTTTGTATATTTTTTGACTATCTTACGACAATATGACTATTATGTCGCAGCCCCGGCAATATGTATAAATATACATTACTGGCCCGAATCGGAGGCTCCCACAACGATAAATATCTGTACACCGGAAAGATCGGCATCCGTATCACTTTCCGTCAGTTTTCCTACAGAAATATCGGCATTCGGGAAGAATTTGAGAAGATCCGCTCCCATACCGTTTTCCGCCACAAGGATCACCGTATGGTCATATTGCATATAGGAATTGGCTGCCGTAACATCCGTATAACCAGCATCCTGAAGTCTGGCCGTCCAGCTTCCCGCCAGTCCGTTAACCTCCGTTGCATTCAGTACAACTATCTTGCAGTTGATTGATGAAACAAGTGTCGAATCATCGCCAAGTCCGTCCTGAGTTCCCGTATCTTCTGTATTTTCCGTTGTTTTCTCCGGATTAGCAAGGAGTTCGTCAGGATCTCCATGTTCAGTCAGTATCGACTCATCAACTACCGCTTTATTCTGATTTTTAGCTCTGAGCTTTTTACCTCTTATCAGTCCTCTGACAAGAACCACACTGAGAGCAACAATAACTATGGCAAGTATCACAACAACCGCTCTGAAGAAGAACGAGAAGAAAATTCCTGCTGCACTTCTCTTTTTCTGCATAACGTGTATCCTCCTATTATCCTATCCACGCATTACAATATACATTATTTATTATTTATTACGATACGAATCGCACCCACAAGATCAGTTTGTTATTCCGGCATACGCAATTATATCCATCCGCCGTCACATTTTATGACTTCACCCGTCAGGTAAAGAGGCATATCCAAAAGCCCCGTAACAGTATCTGCGGCCTCTTCTGCCGTCATCATCCTGCCGAAAGGTATCTCTTCCTCCAAAGCCGTTTTATCCTCATCCGACAGAAATCCATTCATTCTTGTATCCACCGCACCGAAAGCGATTGCATTGACGCTTATCCCGGAAGGTGCAAGTTCCTTGGCAAGAGCCCTTGTAAACGCATTTATTCCACCCTTGGTGGTCGAATAAGCAACTTCACAGGACGCTCCGACAAGTCCCCATACAGAGGAAATATTGATTATCCTGCCCGATTTCTGCCTTACCATATAAGGTACAGCCTCATGACATGTATTATATACCGAATTAAGATTAACTTCTACTGTTTTCTGCCATTCTTCAGGAGACATATCCATAAGAAGCCCTACATGTGATATCGCCGCACAGTTTATCAGTGCATCCACGGTACCGGCTTCCTTAACGGTCTTCATGATCAGAGCACGTGCGGTAATATTAAGGCTGATATCCCCGAAAACAGTGATAACCTTAACATCATGTACATCCGGGCTCTGCTCCGCCCCGGCCTCTTCTAATGCAGCTTCCTTATTCTGCTCCGCTCTCTTCTTCGCTTCCTCTGCGGCCGCTTCCTTCATCTCGCGCGCCGTATCCGCCAGGGCCGCCTCGTCATGTCCGCCATTTATCGCGATATATTCATATTTACCGCTCCTTGCGAGCTTAACCGCTGTGCTCCTTCCGATTCCGGAGGATGCGCCGGTTATTATGACCGCACTCATTTCCTGAATACCTTTCATTTATATAATATAGTATCTTTATCTCCGACTATGAATACCTGATTACGCATCATGAGCAGAAATATATATCCGATCGATCACATTAATAATAAGAATATATCTTATCAGGCATCAATATCCTCATTTAAACGTCTGCTGCGCATCAGCATTCGCATACGTTTCGTCGTGTCTCATATCATACAATAATATTATAAAAAAAGATAGTTTATTAATGAAATATTTATAAAATTGATATATACTGAATATATACATTCTGAGTTTTTTATTGCCGGTCGATATATTTGCCCGGCAGGTTCAAAAGGTATAAATTATTAGCGCAAATATCGTAAAACCATCAAAGTCTTATAATAAGATCAGAAAAGGAACTAGTCATGGCAGGAACATTTGTTGAATTCTTCTCAGAGGAAGCTCTTGAAAATGTAATGGTCGTTTTGAAATATAAGCCTGAACGTGTAGTTTACGTCGGCCACAAATCCAACATGATCACCAAAAAAGTTAACAGTCTCCGTGAATTCGTAAAGCGCGTTTCTCCGGACACAGAGCTCAAATTCATCGAGGTCTCAAGAGATAATCTCGACCAGATAATCGATGTTCTTTCCGAGCTTGTAGAGAGGTATCGCGATGCAAAATTCGAGCTGACCGGCGGCAGTGAGCTCATCCTCATTGCCTTCGGCTTTGTAAGCTCCCGTATGCCTGTCGATACCCTTCGTATCGACCCTTACACCGGCATGGAGATTGATTTCAGCGGTTCGAGCCCTGTCAGGATCAAGAGTCACATCGAGATGTCCGTAGCCGACAATATGGTTCTTCACGGCGGTTCACTCACGAACCAGACCGGAAGCTATTCAACCTGGCGTTTCACAGATGATTTCCGCCAGGATATACGTGCAATCTGGAACATCTCCAAAAGTCTCAGAAACAGATGGAACAAATACGTTTCTTCTATAGAAGAGGCGATCAAGAACTCCCCGGCTGATGAGCTCGGCTACTATGTCCTTCCGAAGCAAAGTCTCGGCGAAGCTGTATTTCTCTTCCAACGTCTCATGGAGATCGGAGTCATCAGAGACCTTCATGTAGCAAAGCGCAGCATCTCCTTCAGATTTAAGAACGAAATGATACGCCACGTTGTTACCAAAACCGGAAATATCCTTGAGCTTCACGTTTACGACGTTGCGACCAGAGACAACAGCAAGTTCACTGATGCCATAATCGGTGCCATGATCGATTGGAACGGCACCCAGAAGAATACAATACCTGTAAGTAACGAAACAACCGTAAGCGTCGATACGATCAACGAAATTGATGTGATCCTTATGCGTGACACCATCCCGACCTTTATTTCGTGCAAAAGCGGCAAGGCCGGCAGCATAGCCCTTCACGAGCTCCAAACCGTAACCAGCCGTTTCGGCGGCAAATACGCCAACAAGGTACTCGTCATGGCAACTCCTTGTGAAAACAACGCCAGCGGCATCAGCTTCTTCAAACAGCGTGCCAAGGACATGCATATCTGGGTTATCGACGACGTATATTCGATGAGCGACGAAGCCCTCCTCCAGAAGCTCATCAAAATCCAAGGGATAAATTTGTAAATCTCAAAAGAGAACCATCAACAAATCACAAGCTATCTATATTGACTTATAATATCGTTATTATTAATCATAAATCCCTCGTGATATTTAGATATTCTATATATTAGAATCATCTATATCACGAGGGATTTGTTCTAATTTAAACTATATTGTTATCGAGCGACCGAATAATAATTACTGTACCTTACCTCCTTTTATCGTGTAAGTCTTGCCATTGAAGGTTACCTTTCCACTATAATCAAACTGCACCTGACCGCCTTTACAGTACCAAGAACCGAGGCTGTTCTTTGCAATTCCTGTGAAATTAAAGTTAACCTTACCCTTCTGTATGCACCACCAGCCGCTACTGTTCTTCTCAACCGAATCAATGAACTGTACCTTACCGCCGCTGACGAACCACCAGCCGCTCTCGCCGTTCACCGTTCCCTTCAGCACATCTTTCTTTGTAGTATCAACCTTACCCTTAACAACATAGTACCAATTATTACCATACTTGGCAAAGCCGGTGAAGCTTGTATACTGAACGCCGTTCTTCACAAAATAAAGTGCATTGTTATACTTCTGGATACCGGTCTTCGACTTATCAAACATATAGATCTTCTCAGTCTTGGTTGTTGTATATGCTTTTCCGTTCAGGGTAACTGTTGCAGTATAAGTCTTTGTACCTGCTGTGGTAACGGTAGCCTTTGTTGTAACCTTACCGGTGATAGTTCCTGTCATCTTCTTGGTATGGCTGCTGTCTGTCTTACATGTAAATGTTGCCACTGCTTTAGTTGTTCCTGTCCAGGTCCACTTAGGTGTTCCCCAGCTGTGCCCCTTGGCTGCTATACTTGCTGTTTTCTTTGCAGTATAGGTCTTGCCATTGAAGGTCACTGTCGCTGTATAGGTTCTCACGCCCTTTGTTGTGCAGGTCGGTTTCGTTGTTACTTCACTTGTAATTTTAGCCGCTACACTCTTGGTATGGCTGCTGTCATTCTTACAGGTAAACTTTGCGGTTGCTTTGCTTGTTCCTTCCCATGTCCAGGTTGGCGTTGTATTCCAACTGTGTCCCTTTGCTGCTATACTTGCTGTTTTCTTTGCAGTATAGGTCTTGCCATTGAAGGTCACTGTCGCTGTATAGGTTCTCACGCCCTTTGTTGTACAGGTTGCTGGTGTTGTCACTTCACTTGTAATTTTTGCTGTAACATTCTTAATATGGCTGTTGTCATTCTTACAGGTGAACTTTGCGGTTGCCTTGGTATAATCTGTTGCCCATGTCCAGGTCGGTGTTCCCCAGCTATGTCCCTTGACTGCTATACTTGCTGTATTCGTGGCAGTATATGTCTTGCCATTGAAGGTTACTGTTGCTGTATAGGTTCTCACGCCCTTTGTTGTACAGGTTGCTGGTGTTGTCACTTCACTCGTAATATTTGCCACTACACTCTTTGTATGGCTGCTGTCATTCTTACAGGTGAACTTTGCGGTTGCCTTGGTATAATCTGTTGCCCATGTCCAGGTTGGTGTTCCCCAGCTGTGTTCCTTGGCTGCTATACTCGCTGTATTCGTGGCTGTATATGTCTTGCCATTGAAGGTCACCGTCGCTGTATAGGTTCTGACACCCTTCGTTGTACAGGTTGCTGATGTTGTTACCTCACTCGTAATAGTTGCCGCTACACTTTGGGTATGGCTGCTGTCATTCTTGCACGTGAACTTAGCTTCCGCACTCGTCGTTCCTGTCCAGCTCCATTTTGTCAAATTATAATCGTGCCCCGGTGAATCAAGCTTTGAAGCATCAACAAACGTGAATCCATTATCTGCAGCATACTGTTCAGCCGCAGTACCTTTGTAACCTATGATGGTAAAGCCAGCTACCTTTGAAACATCATGACAGGTTCCCCAAGAATTAACATCTATTCCAAAAACATCACACCCCATGAGTCGACTGTCTGCCCGGTTCTTACTCATCAAATCATCATAAACCCATACTGATGGATTATCCTTTAATTCATCACACTCATATCCAAATGCATATTTACCGATTGACTGAACAGAACGTGGAATATAAACGTACTTGAGCCCTGTATTTGCAAATGCGCCATACTCTATCTCGGTTACTGTTTCAGGTATGTTTATCTCACTGATTCCGGTATTAAAGAATGAGGCACCGCCGATATAAAGAAGACCATTCGGCAGATTCACCTTCTTGATATTTGATCCTGAAGCATCGCTTGTCTGTAATGCCATATAAGCAATTCCTTTTGTTCCGGATTTTACACTGATGGTAGTATTCTCCGGTACGGAGCCTTTATAGGCATATAGAGCACTTCCTGTATAAACGATACCGTCATTCTGTGACTCAAACCAAGGGGTGCCCTCCATGAATCCTGCATATCCTCCAATTACCCTTGTCAGATTATCAGAGAATGTTATATTGGCCAGATTGCTATTATCATAGAAAACATGATACTGTATCTCAGTCACGCTATCAGGAATAACAAGCGACTTAATTTTGCTATGATTAAATGCCCACGTCTCTAATACCTCGACATTTTGACCAATAATAATCTGCGTATCTTTGATGGACGCAAACTGATTTCTGGAAATCTTGTTTATCCCCGATCCAAGAACAATCTTACCGGTATTGACATGTGAAAAATTTGATCCACTGATATCAGTTACTGAATCCGGTATAATGATTTCCGGAACAGTAATGTAATCGAAATACAGAGATATTCTTTCTATTCCTTCAGCAAACTTCATTTCTCCGGTTTCAAAGCTTCCAAGATTCTTAGATCCGCTCATAACCTTTGGAATAGTTATGCTGTCCATCTTTGAACTGCAGAATTGTTGTCCGGAAATATAAACCTCTTCCGGCAGGATAATGTCCGAAAGGCTTGTACAATATGCAAAATTACCGCTGCCGTAATCCCTTACACCCAGGATCTTAATATGCTCAAGATTTATATTTTTCAGATTAGTTGCGCCCTGAAATGCACTGTATTCTATCTTGGTTACAGAACTTGGAAGTACAACGTCAGTAATTGTTGTATTGTTTTTAAATGCGCCCTTAACAGATACAACATCTATTCCATTAATCTTTGCAGGCACCTCAACAACTGCGGCAGAGCCTTTGTATGACGTGATAATAATATTATCGGACGAATCATAATCATATTCAAAATCGCCATACACCTTCTCATTCGGCTCAATAGTCTCTGTCTTTGTCTCCCCGCATCCTATTCTTTGACACGTGAAGGTCCTTATTCCGCTTTCTCTATCCGTAGGCTCTTTAGTAACAACACCTTCATCCCAGTCATGCCCAAGCGCAGCGATATCTTCAGTCTTGTTATTTGTATAGGTTGAACCGTTAAACTCAACTTTTGCGGTATAAGTCTTTACTCCCGCTTCGGTACACGTCGCTGTAACTGTATAGGTTATGGTTGCATCAACGTCCTGATAATCAGTTAAATCTGCAACATTTGTAAAACGGGCAGACGCACTTTCCGTTCCATTCCACGTCCATACAGGAGCAGAATATCTCTTAGCCTTTGTCAGTTCAATACTTGTTGCAAGATTCTTAGGAAGCTTATCATATCTGTTTCCGCTCGCATCCGTATAATCATATGGCAAATCAATATCAACATTACAGTTCTTAGGTGTTTTTATTGTACCCAGCCATTCACACGAATAAAATTCCGATCCGGACACAGCGCTCGGATAGGTCATATTTGCAAGGTCCCATCCGCTCATATCTATACTTTCAAGTGAATAACAATAATAAAACATATATGCTATGTCCGTAACCTTACTCATATCAAATAAGCTTACGCCAATGCTTGAAAGCGCCCTGCAATTATAGAACATATATGCCATATCTGTGACGTTACTTGTATCAAAACCACTTACATCTAACACCTCAAGCCTATATTGATCCTTGAACATTCCGGCCATATTGGTAACGTTACTCGTATCCACATTAGGCATGGATATTGTTTTCAAAGCCGCTTCATATGGGGCAGAATAATTGATAATAAAGAGGCTCTGACAGTCTGCCGGAAGAACAAATCCGGATTCAAAATAAATACCCGTAAGCTTTTTACAGTCACTCCATACACCTTTATTATTTCTGGTCGTATGATCTGCAAACGTAATATCATATTCAACATCCTGATATGTAGCTTTTTTAGGTATATCCACACGAGTTATTTCTGACGCAATACACTTAATAAGGACTATCTTTCCATCTGTCACCTCAAACTGATAATCATTAAGCCAGCTATCAGTAACCTTAACTATACCTATAGTTTTACTAGTTGTCAGATTCGTAGGAAGCTTTGTATAAACTGTATAGTCTGTTACATCCTTAAATCCCTCCGGAACAACAATATCTAATTTCAGTTTGAGTGGTGTCTTAATCTCCTGAAGATTCAGACAATCATTAAATACATTGTCATGTCCCTGCTGATCATAGGTTTTCTTTGAATCGAGTGCACTTAAGTCACATCCGCTCATATCAACCTGTTCAAGCTTTGTACACCCGTCAAACATACCCATGATGGTTTCGACATGACTTGTATCAATACAGCTCAGATCTATCTCCGTAAGTTCAGGACACATTGCAAACATTTCCGACATATCGGTTGCGCTTTCGGTATTTATCTCACCAAGCGTTATTTCAGACAGATTCGAACAGGCAATAAACATTCCGCCAAAATACTGAACCTTGCTCGTATCAAAGCCACTGATGTTTATACTTGTAAGACCTCGGCATCCCTTAAACATACAGCTCATGTCAGTCACATTTCCTGTATTAAATCTGCTCAGATCAATCCCCGAAAGGCTGAAGCAGCTTGCAAACATGTGATCCATTGTGGTTACATTGACGGTATTCAGTTCGTTCCATTCCAGTGTTGTAAGGTTCTTACATCCGCTGAACATATAGGACATATCCGTCACATTACTTGTATCTACGCCATTCATAATGATCGTAGTGATCGGAGCCTTAAAGCCTTCACTATCAGCATTTCCTGATACAGCAAATAAACCTTTACAGTTCGCCGGAAGGACAAATCCCTCTTCGAAAGTAATAGACTCTGCATTGCTACCTTCCCAGATAGAACTCTGCTGACCTGCAGCTAAGGTTACATCATATTCAACTCCTTCAATAACGGCACTCTTAGGTACAGTGATGGATGTATCTTCACCATGGTATTTCTCAAGAATTACCTTGCCGTCCTGAATATCATACAAATATGAATCAAGCCATTCATCTGTATTTCCCTGTCTATTGAGTTCTATACTTGATGAAAGGTTCTTTGGAAGAGCATTGTAAATATTGTTCTCATCATCAGCAAACTGACCCGGCAATTCGATATCTATATTACAGTTCTTTGGTACATTTATCACCTCCAGCTTATTGCAGTTACTAAACATATACTCTTCCCGTGTAACCAGACTTAGATCAAAGTTGCTTAAATCCAGACTTCTGAGACTGTAACAGTCATCAAACATATATGATACGCCTTTTAAACTGTCTGTATTAAAACTACTCACATCTATTTCTTTGAGTTTTTCGCAATTAGCAAATATAAGATTCATATATCTTACTTTACTTGTATCTATGCCGTTTATTGTTATGCTTTCGAGATTTTTACAGTCATAGAACATCCCTGACATATCCGTTGCATCACTCGTATTCAATCTACTTAAATCAATACTTTTAAGGCTTGAGCACTCCATGAACATATATCCAAAGCTGTCAACATCTGAAGTTGTAAAATTGCTCACATCTATTTCCTCAAGGCTACTGCACCCCCTGAACATATCTGATACTTCCCCAACACTATCCATATCAAAGCCCGATACATCAACGTATTTGAGACTTGAACAACCATAAAACATTCCTGACATACTATTGACATTACTTGTATCGATACCACTCATATCAAGAGTCACAAGTGTTGAACACCCATAAAACAGATTAGAACAGTCTCTTGGTAAAACAACGTTCTCGTCAATCTTCAGACTGGTTATACCGGAATCTTTCCATACACTCTTATAATCTCTACAATTTTTAAAAGTCACAGTATATTCAACACCATCAACTTCCGCCACAGATGGTACAATAAGTTCAGTATCATTCCCCTCATAGCTGTTGAGGGTGATATATCCATTACTTAATGTGTAATCATAATCCTGATACCAATTCGCATTTTCATTAACATAAGTACTTTTCAGCGGTTCACCCAGTCCTCTGATATTTTTGTCTTCTTTCTCAGATGAAATCGCATAATTCACCCCTGCCGCTTCAACCCTGCGTGTTGCCGGCATAAAACCAACGATCAAAGATAACACCAAGGTTATAGCTATAACTCTACGTTCCATACTACTTAGTTTCATAAATTCCCTCCTTCCGATCGATCGGTAGTGTCAAAAAGACACCCCTTTTTTGTTTATAAATCCTTTATTTTAGAGGTCTTGCAAATAAAAAGAGCATTGACCCCCTAAAAG
>CAMNMC010000104.1 GCA_946544235.1 uncultured Lachnospiraceae bacterium
GCGGCATGCTCTGCGCGAGGCGCGTGTTGCCGCAGGCAACTAATAACATCTCGCGCCGAGACGCATCCCCCGGAGGGTTTTTATATAATAAGGCCTCGCAAACCATAGGTCTGCAAGGCCCATAATGACTGTCTCTATATCATTCAAGTCTTATTCTTATTCCGTCACTCGGAAGTCACCTCAAGATACCAGAGCTGACAATCTCCGCCCCAATAACTGTACTGCGCTATATTTCCGCCATCAGAAGAGCTCCAGCCATACACATCCAGGCATGATGCACTTCCTGATATTTTGGTCTTTATTGCATAGACTCCGCTTGATACCTCCACCAGCTCAAACTTCTGATTTGTACCGCTGTTTGATGTATACTGGGCGATATTTGCCCCGTTCGCCGAACTCTTCTTAGCAACATCCAGTACCTTTGAATAGCCTGAAGCTCCTGTATAGATCGTATAATATCCGTCTCCGTCGGAAACCAGTTTGAATTTCTGGGCAGAGCTGCCGTTATAACTGTACTGCTCGAGGTTTGCATTATTTGATGAAGAACCGGAGGCAATATTAAGATATTTTCCGCTGAATTTGCTTCTTATATAGTAAGTTCCGTCCAGAGTACTGCTTACAGATGTTGATGTTCCCGAAGAAGATGTTCCGGATGAGGCATTACTGCTCTTACCTGCCATATCGTTAAATACATAGAGCGACTTCATGGCCTTTCCGTTTGTGTCAAAAAGAGCCATATTGTCCCATGAGGAACCCTTATCTTCGGTCGAATAATATGTTACCGAAGAATTATATAACAGTTCAAAATTGCCTGATGAAGACGATGCCCAGCCTGTTCCGTATGTGCCCCAGGCTGATGATGAGGTTGGTATCCATGAAGGCTCCCAGTAAAATACACCCAGACCGTAGCCGGATCTGTAATTGGTATTAACCTTGTTAACTGCAGCAGCTATATCCCTGACTGCCTCAGCCTGTCCGGAAACACTTACATCATAATTCTGATAATTCATACAGTAGCTTGAAACCGTATTCGAAGTACTGTCGAGATTATCCAGAGTGTATGGATAGGCGGTTTCGGCAACCATAACCTTCTTTCCGTAGGTCTTTGCTATAGTTGTAAGCGTAGTTGTAAGATCTGCAGAGGTTCCGTGCCACATCGGATAATATGATGCTGAATAAATATCATAATCAACGCCCTGCTCCTTGAGACACTTTGCATACCATTCACCATTTGTATTCAGATCAGTAAAATGAAGTGCCTTCTGTATACTCTTGCCATATGCACTGTTTATATCATCAACCGCATAGCAGCCCTGCTGCATAAGGTCTGCAACTCCCGAGCTGAGATCCCATACACCGTCGTAGAGGCCTCCGACTCCGCACATGGAACCGTTTGTCTCATTTCCGATCTGAACGATTCCGATATTCACACCATAGTCAAGAAGTTCGGAAAGTGCCCAGTAGGTATATCCGTAAACCGCAGATTCTTTCTGAGAGAGTGAATAATCTGACCATTCCTTAGGAGCAAACTGTTTCTCAGGATCGCTCCAGAAATCCGAATAATGAAAATCAATAAACACCTTCATTCCCGCATCGGTCGCTCTCTTTCCGAGCACCTTGGCATTGTACAGATCAGTATTTCCTCCTCCATAGCCCTTATAAGGCGAGCCTGAGTCATAAGGGTTATTCCAGATACGTATCCTTACATAATTTACGCCTGCATCCGACAGTATATCAAACATATCTCCGCTCGTTCCGTCGAGATAATAAAACTCCGTGCCCGCATTCTCAAATGCAGTCAGAGACGATATATCGACTCCTCTTATAAAATCCGAAGGCAGCCCTGAAATGGCTGAAACACCGGAAATACTGCTCGCTGCAGATACTTCCTTCTCCTTTCCCTGTACTCCTCCCATCACACCGGCCCCCATCAGGAGTGCCATACAGCATGAAAGCACCTTTGCTCTGAGTCCCTGCTTCTTTCTCATCTGAAACTTGTCCTTTCTTAAATAAAACACATTTGCATAGATACGGATCAGTCATATAAGCCGGCATAAATTACGACCGATCGATATATTAAGCACAGCCTTTGTCCCGGCTGTGAACATATACTTTGCGCAAATCGCCTGTTTAATCGGAAATACAAAGTCATTTTGCGCAACTAATTGTATCATGTTGCGCACATATTATCTGCAGGCAATTTTTGCTCCTAAACACAACCGCGATTTTGCGCAACTTTTTTGTTCTTTTGTTGCGCAACCGGTTGTTCTTCATTTCTTAATCAATATATCATTTCCGTATGTTTTTAGTCAAATTGTATTTTATCGTAATGTTTTACGATTTTTATTGTGCAAAATGCACAAAAGGCTCTGCAGCCTGTTCAGACTGCAGAGCCTTGTTCTCATCATTTAAATATTTATCAAATATACAGCTATTACTCAATAACCTTGATCCAGCCTTCAGGAGCTTCAATCCTGCCCATCTGGATGCCTGTAAGTGTATCATAAAGCTTCTTGGTTGTAGGACCCATCTCTTCCATTCCGCTTGGGAAGCAGATGTCTCTGCCATGATCATTGATCTTGCCAACCGGTGAGATAACTGCTGCTGTACCGCAGAGACCGCACTCATCGAAGCTGTCAAGCTCGTCAAGGAATACTTCTCTCTCCTCAACTTCCATACCGAGGTAATCCTTGGCAACAACCTCAAGTGAACGACGTGTTACTGAAGGAAGGATACTGTTTGACTTCGGAGTGATGAACTTATTACCCTGAATGAAGATCATATTTGCTCCGCCTGTCTCCTCAACCTTGGTCCTTGTTGCAGGATCAAGATACATATTTTCATCAAAGCCCTTCTGATGAGCATCAACGATCGCATGAAGGCTCATTGCATAGTTAAGGCCGGCCTTGATGTGACCTGTTCCGTGAGGAGCTGCTCTGTCGAAGTCACTTACTCTGATATAGATTGGCTTAGCGCCACCCTTGAAATATGGTCCAACAGGTGTTGTAAGGATCCTGAACTGATACTCATCAGCAGGCTTAACACCGATAACTGAATTTGAACCAAACATGAAAGGTCTGATATAAAGTGTTGCACCTGAACCGAAAGGTGGTACCCAGTCAGCGTTTGCTTTTACAACATCAACAACTGCCTGAATGAATCTCTCTTCAGGAAATACAGCCATCTCAAGTCTCTTACAGGTATCCATCATTCTCTGTGCATTAAGGTCAGGACGGAAAGTAACGATATGTCCATCCTCTGTTGTATATGCCTTAAGGCCCTCAAAGCATGACTGTGAATAATGAAGCACGCATGCGCACTCACTCATTGTAATCGTATGGTTGTCGGTAAGCACACCGTCATCCCATGCACCACTCTTAAAATTTGAAACATAGCTCTTGTCGGTCTCCATATAACCGAAACCAAGGCTTCCCCAGTCAATATCTTTCTTAGCCATAATTGTCCATCTCCTGTTCTTATCGATCATTATTATTGTCTGCAGTCAGCAAACCTGCAATACTGTTGCCACCTGCCGACTGTAGTCAGCAAACCTGCCGGCTTCGCCGCCAGTCGCCGCTCATATAGATACATTGTACTCTAAATAACCTATCAGTCAAGAAAAAAACAGCATTTTTTTGCTAAAATGCTGTTTTCTCTCTTATTTTTTACGTTAAGTTATATAATAACTTTAAATAATTAATATTCGTATTCCCGAAACCGAAGCTTCTGAACCCCGGTTAACCCTCGTAGTTATCTGAAATAGTATGCTTAACCTTATACTCATTGATACGAGCCTGGATTCTCTCTGACTGATCAAGGAGATCACTTATGGATGCATCATGATTAAGGTGATCAACAAGGTATGCGATATATTTGCTCATATCGGCTGATTCATACCACTCTCTGTCGAAAAGCTCAGGCTTCTGATAGGTTACATTTGTTGTGATAACCTTATCGATGACGCCATCTGCCTTAGCCTTGTCAAATACATCAAGGCCTGCAGTAAAGAGTCCGAAGGTTGCGAGGCAGAATACTCTTCTTGCCTTTCTTCCCTTAAGCTCTCTTGCAACATCCAGCATGCTTTCGCCGGAAGCGATCATATCATCGATTATTATAACATCCTTGCCTGCAACATCATCACCCAGGAATTCATGTGCAACGATAGGATTCTTACCATTAACAACCTTTGAATAATCTCTTCTCTTATAGAACATTCCGACATCAACGCCGAAGTGGTTTGCAAAATAGATTGCTCTGTGCATAGCACCCTCATCCGGGCTTATAACCATAAGATGCTCCGAATCAAGTTCAAGATCAGGTGTTGTACGGAGGAGACACTTGATGAACTGATATGTTGGCATTACATTTTCAAAGCCATGAAGAGGTATGGCATTCTGAACACGTGGATCATGTGCATCAAAGGTGATTATATTTTCAACGCCCATGCCTACAAGCTCCTGAAGAGCAAGTGCGCAGTCAAGTGACTCACGATTTGTACGCTTATGCTGTCTGCTCTCATAAAGGAATGGCATGATTATATTTATCCTGTGTCCCTTACCGCCGATTGCAGCGATTATTCTCTTCAGATCCTGATAATGATCATCAGGTGACATAGGCTTCTTAATACCGCTCTGAGTATACTCAATGCTGTAGTTTCCGACATCAACCATGATAAATATGTCCTTGCCTCTTACTGAGCTCTGAAGTGTTCCCTTAGCTTCTCCTGAGGCAAATCTTGGGCAGCATGAATTAAGAATAAATGTATCCTGCTCATAACCATCGAAGATTCTGCTCTCCTGCGGTCTCTTCTGAAGTCTTTCCTTTCTCCACTTGACAAGATAATTGTCGACCTTCTCACCCAGAGAACGGCAGCTTTCCAGCGGGAGAAGTCCTAACTGTCCTACAGGTATGGTACTGAGTTTACTTGAGTCTGGCATTGTTTTTTCCTCCGTAAAAATAAATATATTTGTAAGTTAATCAGTGTTCCAGCATACGTCTCTTCTTAGCCATCCTTATGTTGGCTCCGAAGATGTTATAAAAATCATAATTCTCGGCTATCCTCGAAGCAAAACGCTCCGTATAATTATCTCTTATCCCCTTTATATCCAGGTTAGAAGAAATTATGGTAGCCTTCCCCGCAACAATACGATTATTTATAACACGAAAGAGCTGTGTCACGCTCTGCCTGTTAAGTGACTCTGTTCCCAGGTCATCTATTATAAGCAGATCTGCATCAGATACAAAATCATACCGTGCTTTTTTCTCAATATCTCCTTCTCCGTCATCGCGTCTGAACAGATAGCTGTTTATTACATCATCTACCAGTTCACCCGCAGAAAGGTATAAAACACTGTGTCCCTGATCAAGTATCTCCTTGGCAATACAGTTGGTAAGAAATGTTTTTCCTCTTCCTGTTTCACCGAAGATAATGATGCTTCCTCGCTGACTCTCGAAATTATGTATGTATTTCTTCGCTCTGTCAAGAATATTTTTTATATTTTCATATGGAGATATCTCCTCACCCGAGGCTGTCTCCTTACTGTAGTAGCTTATATCAAAGGTGCTGAAGTTCTCTTCAGAGAGCCTCCTGGCAATATTTGACTGCCTGTATCTCTCCTCAATTATCATCTGCTTAAGGCACCTGCACTTTTCACCGTTAACATATCCCTCATCCTTACAAAGAGGGCATACATACCTTAATTCAAGGTAATCCTCATCATAACCATGTTCTATAAGGAGCTTCCTCTTCTTCGCAGAAAGTATATCGTTTTTCTTCTGAAGCTCCGCAAGAGCGGCTATACTTCCCACGCCTTCCTTTTCATCTGTCGAATGAATATTATTCCTTATCGCAAGGATCGTTCCTTCTCTCAGCTTATCATCAATTTCTTTTATCTCAGGTATCTTATCATATACCTCTTCACGCCGTTTGTTCTGATCCTTCTTGGCAGAGCTTCTTCTCTGATCCAGTCTCATCAGGATCTCATCCATGTTAAATGCGTAACTCATTCTTTCCTGTTGACCTCTCTCACGGACATTTTCGTAAGCTCATCCCACTCTTCATCAGTGCTGCTCTGTTTATAGTTTCCGAAGGTTCCGAGTCTTCCTTCAGTTCCCGTACTCTTCTTCCTTGACTTCTCAAATCTCTCATCCGCAGCCTCAATGTCCCTGAAGGTTCTGACATTGTCTTTATGCCATTTATCAAGTATTCCGTTTACGTAAGCAAAGGTTGCTGAGTTTGGTCTTGTGATTATAGCCCTTCTGCAGGCCTCTCCGATTATATCTTCTCCATAGCCGAATTCATTCTGCCACATTTTGATGTAGCCCATTTCTGCCGGCGTCGGAACTGCGCGGTTTGTTATTCCGAGTTCACGGAATATCATTCTATAAAGTGAGCTGAAGGAAGCTGTATATTCCTCAGCCTCCTCACGGCTGCTTATGCCTCTTTCATACCAGTCAATGGCAACCGCCTGAACATAATTGGCTCTTGTTTTGGATATGGTCGCACAATACTCCAATAGATATTCTATCTGATCCTTTGGGAAACCGAGTTCATCATATATGTATATGAGCATGTCCGTGTCAGTCTGAGTAAGAAGCCTGTTGAAATACGCCTTCGCCTGGCCGACAAGATCCTTGAAATCCTCATCCTCCAGCTTCTCGGCTATTGCATCCGCATCAAGTTTTTCCTTAACCGGAGCTCTGTTCTTCTCTTCTCTTTCTCCTGCGAGTTCATCTACCTCAGCGATATGCTCCACTCTCTCAGTCTTCCTCTTTGCAGTACGTCCGGTTCTCTTCTTGTCCAGAAGAAGCATTTCGCTTTCCTCTTTCTCCTCGTCCTCTCCGAGTTCAGCTGAGAAATCAAGCACATTATCAAGCTCGAATCCCTTATCGGGAGCCTCTATGTTTTTAAGAACTATGCCTGAGATATTTCCCTTCGTATCATATATAAAGCTGAGCACTCCGACTGATATCCAGTACTTTATCGCTCTGCAGACATCCTTCTCGGTACATCTGAAATAGTCAGCTATATCACTGACCGAAACAGGTCTGCCACAGGAATATAATCTGACAAGGTATAAATACACCTTAACGAAGTCCCCGTTGGCATCGGCCATGTAATAATCAATAAAATTGTTGGAGATCTCTGAAAAGGTCTCTCTGTTTTCTGTTGAAATTGTAATGTTCATAGTATTTGCAATCTGCCTTCCACCTAGTGTCCCCTTTTGGCCGATCAATGTAACTCCCTTATATCAGCCGGAATACAGGCGCATTTTATCCTGTTTTTGCGCAGTATTCCCCCAGGGTTCTTACAGTATACCACAAGTGTTTTTTTATGCAACCGCTCATCCCGTATGTGAGTATCTATTAAAATTTTGTGGAAACTGTTGATAATGTTAGATTAATTGACAGACTATTTTCAACAACCCGCCTGTTTGCTCATATCTTTTGATTTGTCAGACTACTCGGCATTGTTGATAAAAAACAAAATCACCCGCCGGATTAAGGCGAATGATTTTGTTAGTATTGTTGAAAACTATTTTTTCAGCAGGGAAACACCGACAGAATCTATATTTCCTGCCCCCATAGTTATTAACACATCATTTTCTTTTGAATTTTTTTCAAAATATTTTTCTATTGACAAAAAGTCTCCGAGGTACACCGCATCCGTACCCTTTTTATTAAGCAGATCTGCTATATCCTTTGAAGAAACCTTTCCGTCATCCTTCTCTCTTGCCGCATAAATATCAGCCAGGAGAACATGATCCGCACTTGAAAGTGCTTCTGCAAACTCAGGAAGCAGCGAATAGGTTCTCGTATAGGTATGAGGCTGAAATGCCACCCACAGTTCACCCTTCTTGATCTCATTTGCGACCTTAAGAGTAGCAGCGATCTCAGTCGGATGGTGAGCATAATCATCAACCACGATGGCTCCCTTATCTGTTGTTCCCTTATATTCAAAACGTCTCTTTGCACTGCTGCAGCCGAGAAGTCCTTCCTTGATATCATCAAAGGCTATTCCAAGCTCTCTGGCAGCTGCTATAACTGAAAGACTGTTTATCGCATTATGCTTTCCGGTAACGTTAAGCGTGATCTTTCCGAGCTCCGTTCCTCTCTCAACAACCGTGAACTCAGGTTTACCGAGGCTGTTCAGACTGATATCCTTTGCTATGTAGTCACATTTATCTGACTCACCGAAGGTTACAACCCTGCAAAGAAGCCCATCCGTCACTCTGCCAAGGCAGTCCATATCACCATTGATCACTATCATGCCTTCCTTCGGAGTCTTCGTTGCAAATACTCTGAAGGACTCGATTATATTATCAAGATTCTTGAAGAAATCCAGATGATCATTATCAATGTTAAGAATAATACTGATATACGGATTAAAGGAATGGAAGCTGTTGGTATACTCACATGCCTCTGTTACAAAATAATCCGAACTGCCGACTCTGATGTTTCCGCCGATCATATCAAGCATACCACCGATAGAAACAGTCGGATCCTTCTCAGCCTTAAGAAGAACCGAAGTCATCATGGATGTTGTTGTCGTCTTGCCATGGGTTCCCGCAACAGCAACACTGTACTTGTAGAAGGCCATGATCTGCCCAAGAAGCTGTGCTCTCGTAAGAAGAGGTATATTTCTCTTCTTAACCTCACAAAACTCCTCATTGTCCTCTCTGATGGCCGCTGTATATACAACAGCGTCAATATTATCTGTTATATTTTCCTTAACCTGTCCTATCTTAACCAGGGCACCCTTCTCTTCGAGCATCTTCGTAATATCCGACTCCTTCATATCAGAACCCGATATACGAAAGCCTTCTTTAAGAAGTATCTCTGCAAGGCCGCTCATGCTTATGCCGCCTATACCCATGAAATATATATGACACGGTTTACTGAAATCTACTTGAAACATTTATTATGCTCCTTCCACAGGTCATGGCTTACCCATAACCTTTCTATTATCATCTATCATCCCGAATATATTATCCCTGATTCTTTTCAAAGTCAAATGTAAATGGCAGTCCCAGCTGATCTCTTATGGATATAATATCCTTCTGAACGCCCTCTCCTACAGGCACACCCTTATCCTTACGGAATTTCCATACCTCATATTCTTTTTCTCCCGCGGTATAGATTCTGTCCTCTCCAGGAGCTTTTTTAGAAGCCCTGAGGGCTCTGCAGATGTCACCGGCAATTTTCTTAAATTCATCCCTGCCCATGAATGCCTCAGGATCAACAACAAAGAAGAAATGTCCCAGATGATACATAGCAGGTTTGCCATCACTTCCGACACCTGACAGAGACTTCATGAACTGACCGCCTGAAAGTGCTGCCGAAAGTATCTCAACCACGGTTGCATAACCATAGCCCTTATATCCTGCGAGCTCCTCACCGATGCCTCCGAGCGGAGCAAGTGCAGCAGTACCGTTAACCAGAGCCGAAAGGATCTCCTCACTGTCCGTAAGAGCCTCTCCATTCTCGGAAATAACAGTACCTGCAGGTGTCGGTTTACCCGATCTTGCATAGTATTCTATCCTTCCCCTCTGCACTATTGAGGTTGCGCAGTCAAGGCAGAAATTAAACTCTTCATCAGTCGGAAGCGAGAATGTCAGCGGATTGGTTCCAAGCATATTTTCTACTCCGAAGGTCGGAGCTATTGACGGTCTTGCATTGGTTCCCGTAACACCGATAAGTCCTTCCTTTGCAGCCATATCCGACCAGTACCCGGCTATTCCGTAATGTGTGGAATTCCTGATTGCACCGCCGGCCATACCATACTGCTTAGCCTTCTCGATCAGCTTCTTCATCATATGATGGCTTGCCACCATGCCCATTCCATCATGAGCATCCATCACAACCGTGGTAGGTGTTTCCCTGATAATCTCGATATTTGTCACCGGAAGAAGTGTTCCCTTAACGATCCTGTCGATATATATCGGCTTAAACCTGTTGCATCCATGGCTCTCTATTCCTCTCCTGTCCGATTCCAGAAGAACGTCCGCACAGATCGCAGCATCCTCCTCCGGAACACCATATCCCTTAAAAACCTCTATCATAAAACTGTTCATCTGCTCCCACGGAACAAATGGTCTTGTTTCCTTTATCTCACTCATAAAAACTCCCCTCCGTTCTTTAAAATAACGCCCTTTCATAGGAGGACGCACATCCCAGAATCAACGTATTTTCCCAAAAACATATACACTTTTATTTTATATCAATTGTATGGCATCGTCAAATTTTTATGGTAATATATAACGCTTTTTCTATGCTCTTTATCTTTGACTGAAAAAGTATAATTATGTTATAATTTATAATGATCAAGTGTCGGAATACTATTATTATTCCAGGTTTTTATTCCGGCACTTCACGCTTACAGGAGTTTTACCATGAACAAAGAGATCAGGGAACTTTTTCCCGAGCGTAATGTTACGCTCACACTATATACTATTGACAATTCACCGGAATTCCTTACGGATGTGAAGAGACCGGCTGTGATCATCTGTCCGGGAGGCGGTTATTCGTTTCTCTCCGACAGAGAAGGTGAACCGATAGCGCTCCGCTATCTTGCCGCAGGCTTCCATGCTGCGGTCCTCCGTTACGGAATTAAAGAATATGCCCCTGCACCGGGACCACTTAAGGATATCGCTGCAGCTGTCGCATATCTTAAAAGCCTTTCAGTAGAACAAAATATTGACAGTGAAAATATATTTGTCTGCGGCTTCTCCGCAGGTGCTCACGTTGCCGCACAGCTGGGTGTTTTCTGGGATAACAATGAACTGCTTCCGGAATATAAGGATAACACTGAAGCAGTAAGACCGGCAGGCATGATACTTGGATATCCTGTTCTGGATCTTCACTCATCAAACTCACACCTGGATATCGGTATCCAGCCGGGAGCAGACCCTGCAGCAGTGCAGTTTGATCAGAAGCATCCAAAGATGCCGCTTGACAAGATGTTTATCATGGACGAAAATGAAGGACGCTACTTCATTGATTTTGAGGCATCAATGAATGCATATATCTTCGATGGTGAATACACTCCTGAAGAGGAGGATTTTTACAGTCTTCAGAATCAGGTTACTGCCTCTACCGCGCCTGCATTTATATGGCATAACGGCGATGACGGACTTATTTATCCTACAAACTCGCTTCTTTTTGCAAATGCACTTCAGCGTAACGGCGTACCGTATGAACTTCACATATTTAACGGAGGCGGCCACGGAGTTTCTCTTGCTGACCACCTTACCGCAAACGATATCAATCAATACTGCCTCCACTCCTCAGTCTGGATGGATCAGTCCATCAAATGGATCAACGAGAGGAGTAAGTTTAAAGAAAACATATTAAGTTCTTTATAGCAGCATTTTGTATATAACCTTGAATATATATGCCCCTGAAGGTGTATCCAAGTGAATCAAAGAGAGGAATAAATATAAAAAAGCTATATGAATAATATATAGAATCAGTCACTATGCAGAAAGAAGGGGCATACATCTTCTTTCGTCAGGAATAATCAATCAAGGATGTTTTTTATGTATCGAGTTGTAATTGCAGATGATGAAAAAATAATACGAATGGGACTCCGCAGCATTATCGACTGGGAAGCACAGGGCTTCACTATCGTCGGCGAAGCTTCAAACGGAAGCGAGGTTCTGCGTGCCATCGAGGACTATGCTCCCGATGTAACCCTCATCGATATCCGTATGCCTAGAATAAGCGGTCTCGATGCTATTAAAACCGCCCGCGAATCAGGCTTTTCGGGTAGATTTATCGTGCTTTCCGGCTACTCAGATTTTGAATATGCACAGACTGCCATCAATTACAATGTCACTTCCTATCTTACCAAGCCTGTTGATACCGATAAGCTTATCGAAGTACTTGCACGTATCAAGGATGAGCTTGATGCCGAAGAAGAAGCAAGACAGTCCAAGGATGACTTTATGAGCAAGGCTCGTAAACAGCTTCTGCGCGGACTTCTGACAGGTGAGCTTAAGCTGAGTGACAACGAGAAGAATGATCTCAACCTTAATCACAGGAGCTACCAGGTTATTTTCTGTGAGAAATACAGTCTTAATGTTGCAGACCAGTCTTACAATCTGTCTGATCTTCTCCGCGTTACCAACCAGAATGAAACCGAGATAGAGAACATCTCCCTCGACGGCAGAAATGTGATTCTTCTTAAGGGCGATCATCCAATTGAAAAGCTTAATCTGATGATTGATAAATTCAGCGGCGAGCTTCCTCCTGAGAAGAACTCTCCTCTTGATTCCATATTTATCGCCTGCGGCAGCGTAGTGTCTGAAGCCGACGAAATCTCCAGATCCTACAACGAAGCGCTTGAAATGCTGCTTCACCGATTCTTCAGCGATAAAAATCAGCATACAATGCTGTACAGTGACTACCATCATACCGGCGATGATGATAATGTTGCAGAGAGTACTATTGATACTGACAATATCAAAACCGCACCGGTTGACAGCAATGATACAACTGCTGCAAACTCAGACAATACAGCTCAGGATATTTCATCATCTCTCAGTCCTGCCGACAAACAGCATTTACGTGAAGAAAAGATCAACGAGTATTCTACTCTTCTCGTAAATAATATTCAGGTATTTAACAGGAACAAGATTGCAGAGACCCTGAAGAAGCTTCAGGATGAACTATATAGCGCTCCTCTCTCGATCAGAGATGAAAAGGATCTTCTGGTAGATATCTACCTCAAGATCAAGGAGAAGCTCATGGTACTCTTCAGCCAGACCGAGATACCTTTCATGGCAAATTCGGAAGCAATAAGCTTCATAATGAACAGCCATTATCTCCATGAAATCGTACTGTTCCTGACTGAGCAGTTTGACATGGTTATGACCTCGATCGGTTACTCATCAAGAGACAGTATCATTGATGATGTTATCTACTATATTGAGCATAATTATCAGTCAAATATCACTCTCGAAAATATAGCTCCTCTCTTCGGCTACAACAGTTCATATCTGGGTAAGATCTTCAGCAAGAAGCTGGGAACCAACTTTAACTCTTATCTTGATAACGTACGTGTGGATCATGCCAAGGAGATCCTGCTCGGCACAAAGATACAGGTTTATAAGGTTGCCGAAATGGTCGGCTACAAGAACGTTGATTACTTCCATATAAAGTTCAAGAAAAACACCGGAATAAGTCCGGCTGAATACAGAAAGCAGAATGTATAATAAAACAAACAATAAAAAGTATTTATTATTTGTCTTATCCACACATCCCCCGGAGGGATTTTGTATAACAGGAACATAATTCTATGAAATAAAAAAACATGCGGCAGTATATTGTCAGGTTGTATTTGACTACAACTGATCATATATACTGCCGCATGTTTTTTACTACTATTATGTGTTACCGAATAACACTCGTTTCCGTTTATTGATTCTTTAATGATCGTCCATTACTGTTTCAGATTATTATAACGATTCATTACTGTCAGGATCCTCATAATACTCAACGCCGTCTTCGGTATTTTTCTTCTGAATATCCTTAAATATAGGTCCCGCAAACATGCAGACTGTAAGTATAATGCATGCCGGGCCAATTATAAACCCTATAAATATCATCATCATATTCCAGATGAAGGCCGCACTTTCAATCACAAGAATGATAAGAAGCAGGAATGTCCTTCCGAAATATCTTGTTGCTATCCTGAAGGAATTGGTAATGGTATTTTTCAGTGTATTTACATATCTCGCAGAAAGTGCAAAGCTGTAAACAAAGCCACAGAAGAATATCGCACCTGACAGGAAGCCCCAGATCAGAAGAAATATTGTCGCATCCTCTATCTTATTGAAAAGTTCAAAATCCATATATACGGTATAAAATGCGATCACCGCCATGATTCCGAGCGGAAGTCCCTGTTTAAGATTCTTCTTATATGATTTGATGAACTGCTTTACAATATATCCTTCTCTGTTATCAACCATTTTAAGACCTATATCAGAGGCAGCTACGGTCGATACACCGATAGTAAGTCCGAGACCGATGATAGTACCGACAAGCCAGCACATGCTAAGGATAAACATATTCATAAGTGTTGTCATAAATCTGTATAACGGCCCGTCTATATCAAACATCTTCATCCTTCTTCACCTCTCTTCTTCTGTCTTATCATTATATCAAAAGCCACCTGTATAATATATCATAAAGTATATATCTTCATCAACATTAACATATAACAGTGCGTTCTGTTACCGCCTATTATATTTCATCCCGATAGAGCGTTTTGCTCCATCGGGATGAATACTGATTATATCATTTAATTAGTTTTTTATTCCAGTCAGATTAGTTAGCAACCTCATCTTCAGCTGCCTTACGTAATTTAGCCTGCTCATTTGTCCAGTCCCAGCACTCCTGGTAACCGTAACCCTTAGCCTGAGCCTTCATACCATTAACGATCTTTGTGTACTCTGCATCAGACTCAGCATAGATAGCCTTCCATGAGTTCTCACGGATACACTTTGTAACCTGAGCCCATGTTGTCTTAAGTTCATCCGATCTTGTAGCCATAACGAACTTAGAACCAGGTGATACTACATAATTTCCGCTGAGCATGTACTCATTGGTTGTTGAACATCCTGTGTAATCTCTCCAGTCCTGATCAACATCACAAAGTGCTTCTGTCTGGTTTGACTTCCAGTTTTCATCATTATATGTCTCGCCGTTTGATTCAGGGTTAGAAGCATCGAGTGACCATGTAACCATGTTTATCTGGCACTGACCATCCTTGAAGGTTCCTGTAAAGCCGTTTCCTTCAAGAACTGTAGAACCGTCAGCGTTTGTCTTCTTACCAAGCTCTGTAAAGTAAGTATTTCCGTCTTCGTCGTAATCCCAGGTAACTCCCTTAGGACCATATTCCATTGTAAGACGTCCTTCAGGTGTACAGTAGTAATTGATGATCTCCATACATACTTCTGGATATTCTGCATTTGCACCGATTGCCCAGTAGTTGTTGCTTCCGAATACGTTAAGACCATAAACGATAGGTGAAGCATTCTTTGGTGTAAGGCTTCTCATCATCTTGCCGTCAGCCATATGCTCAGGTGTATTATAAGCAAGACATCCTGCATAGTTGAAGATTGAGAAGAAAGTACCGCTGCTTCGTACCTTCTGGATCATTGTATCGTAGGTTGTTGTCATTGAATCCGGATCAAGAAGATCGTTCATGTAAAGCTTATGATAGAAATCAAGCATCTCAAGATATGGAGATCCATCATCAAGAGCACCGTGGAACTCACCTGTTGAAGGATCATAGAGACCGATACCAAACTCATCATAGCCATAGAAAGCTGTAGCGGTTGACTTTACGTACATAACCATGTCACCATCCCAGTCAGGCCAGAGTGAAGCTGCATAGGTTTCCTTGCCATTTTCATCTGTTGGGCAGATTTCCTTCATCTGCTTAAATACTTCTACAAGATCATCCATAGTCTTAACTTCCGGATAACCAAGCTGTGCATAAAGATCCCATCTGATATCCCAGGTGTAGAAGAAGCTCTGAAGATCCTGGCTGTTTGTAGCAACCTCATATCCGAGGCCATAGATCTTACCGTCGCTGCTCATCTCCCTGTTCTTCTCTAAAGCATAAGGCATATGCTCTACTATATATGGACCGTAATCCTTGAGGATATCATCCTCCTCCCAGTCAAAGAGAAGTCCTGCATCACGTGCCTGGATGTAATCTGCTTCAGAACCGAAAGCTATGATATCACCAAGGTTTCCTGATTCCATTCTTGTATCGAAAACGCCTTCTCCGTTTGGTACGATATTCAGTTCAACATTGAACTTATCCTTAAGTATCTTTGCTGTCCATCCTGCCTGCATTCCGGAATAGTTTGCTCTCTCGGAAAATACATTGAGTGTTACTGCCGGTCTTGATGAGCCGCCGCCTTCTCCTGTATCTCCGCCGCCTTCTCCGCTGCCACCATCATTCTTCTTGCCGCAAGCTCCGAATGATCCGAGCATTGTAAGGGCTGCCAGTCCGATAGCAGCTGTTTTTCTTATTGATTTTTTTGAAAAAAGCTTCTTCATTTTATCCCTCCGTATTTTATATATCATTATATGCTTTTATAACCTTAGCATTAACCCTTGACAGCTCCGAGCATGATACCTTCCTCGAAATACCTCTGCATGAAAGGATATACAAGGAGTATAGGTATAACTGAAACCATCGAAACGGTATATTTTATGATAAGACCGTTGTTTGCGTAATCGAGTGCCGCATTGCTTCCGGCATTTCCGCTGTTCATAACTGTTGCAAGGTTGTTACTTGTATTCAGATAGATATAAAGTCTATGCTGAAGTGTATACAGGTTTGGTGAGTCTGACATGAGGATCAGGGAATCCTGGAAGCTGTTCCAGTTTCCTACCGCACCGAATATCGCTACTGTTGCGAGTATCGGCTTTGACAGCGGCCAGATGATCTTCCTGAATACCTGCATGAATGATGCACCATCTATAAATGCACTTTCCTCCAGTTCGGCAGGTATTGATTCTATGTATGTCTTAACAAGTATGATATTATATGGTGCTACTATACCAGGTATGATGTATGCTGCGAAGCTGTTGGTAAGACCGAGCATCTGCATATTTAAGTACCATGGAATGAGACCTGCATTGAAATACATTGTTATTACGAGGAATCTGTAGAAGAACTTTCTTCCCCACATTTCCTTCTTGGTTACAAGGTAGCCCACGAAGGCTGATGCAAGAACCATGAGTGATGTTCCGATGATAGTTCTTGCTACTGAAACAAGTACTGCATTTCCGAGATCGCTGGCATTTCTGAGTGCGATGTAATTCTGTATATTAAGTCCTCTCGGTATGAAGTTTATCGAACCGCTGCTTACCAGCTTCGCATCAGATATTGTATTGATGAAAAGATAGTAGAACGGGAATATACACGAAATCGTGAATATTATAAAAAACAAGTAATCAAATATGTAGAAAGCTATGTCGCCGCCACTGTATTTATGCTTTGCACTCTTGGCATTTATCTTGATCGTCTGGCCCTCAGGTGTTGTGGCAAGGACTATTTTTCTTTTGTCTTTTCTTTTTAGATCTTTCTCTCCGACTTCCACTTAAGAACACCTCCTTTAAACGATACTTTCATGTCTGACGAGTTTTGAAACCCCGTTCGCCATGAAGAGAAGAGCCACACTGACAAGCGACTTGGCCATACCAATAACCGTAGATAGCGGTATACTTCCGCCCTCGAAACCGAGGTGGTAAACGTAAAGGTCGAGCACTTCCATGTGATCCATGTTTGATGCATTTGAGAATACCAGGTACTGATCCAGTCCGTTGCTGAGCATTCCGGCAACAGCGAGGAGGAGCATTACCATGTATGTTGGCATAAGTCCCGGAAGGGTTACGTGCCAGATTCTCTGGAATCTGCCGGCACCATCAACTCGGGCTGCTTCATAAAGCTGTCTGTCGATACCTGAAATACCGGCGATGTAGATGATGGCACTCCAGCCTACGCCCTTCCATATTCCCCAGGCGAGCATCTTCAGCCAGGTATGTGAATCTCCCATGAGGTGGTTTCCTGATGCTCCGAAGAACATATTGAAGAAACCGTCTGTTGAGAAGATTGCAAGTGCAACTGTATAAACAAGTATCCAGCTTATGAAGTTTGGTATCGTTGTAAATGTCTGAACGATACGTCTGAACGGTTTAGCATTTATTTCTGTAAGGAATACTGCGAAGGCAAGTGGTATCCAGCTTGTCAGGATTCCCAGACCACTCATTGCAAATGTATTTCGAAGTACTCTTACGATATCTCTCTTGGTTGCTTCATTCTCAAAGAGATATTTGAACCATTTAAAACCAACAAAGGTCTTGCTTGAAAGCTCTCCACCTGATCTGTAATCGAAGAAAGCATATCTCCATCCCCAAAGTGGGAGGTAGCAGAATACAAATGCGAGAAGTGCAAATGGAATAAACATAAGGAAAAGCTTAAACTTTGTCTCCATCGCATATTTATCTTTTTTCTTTGGTAACGGAACAATGAAGAAACAAATGATTGTTGTAACAAGTATAATACCTGCAAGCACTGCATATATTATGATACCGCTTGCAAATACTGCCTGTACCTTATCCTGCTTCTTGGCAGCAGCGAAATCATTATAAGCTCCGTTGATAACAAAAAGTCCGATTGTCAGTAATACAACGCCTATGACATTGATCAGGAATGACAATCTCTTGCACTTGAGATTACCAAGTGACAGGCACGCTCCGGCTGCAATGACCAGAACACCGATGAGTGTCAGTATCGATCCGATGTAAAGGGTTGTAAAGGTTCCTTCCTCAACCCATCCCATTCTGAAACCTCTACCAACATTTTCTGTGAGACTGTTATATGATATTGCCGATGTAAAGAGTGAAAGATTCTTACTGATAAGTGCTGTCAGCTTCGAAGGATTCATGCTCGGGATAAATACGAAGAAGAACATAAGAAAGGCTACTATCCTCTGTACTCCGAAAAACAGTCCGGCAGGTTCCTTCACCTTATTCCTCTTCTTATCGATCACCAGAACCTGGTTTTCAAGTTCCTTCTCTCTAGCCATATCAACACTATAGCTTCCATCAAATAACTCTGCGGCAGATTTCTTATCGCCCATTCTATCCCTCCTTAACACTTTTTGACTAAAAAATCCGCACGGGGATCATATTTCCCCTTCATTATCTACAGTATAATTAATCATGCTGTTTTTTAATACCTCAATAAAATGACATAAAATACTATGAAAAAAAGACTGTATTTTCTGCACGTATTCATTAGCCCTTCCTGCATATTCCCGGCTTCCGGCCGGTACATACAGAAGAGGCAGTACACACACTGTGCACTGCCTCTCTTTCATGATCTCTCAATTAGTTTTCTGATACTGTTTTTAGGATTATTCATCCTTCTTTTTCTTGCTCATAACGATGCCGCAGATTGCTCCGAGAACAACTACTACACCACCGATGATTGCTGCGATAACTCCGCCGCTGAGGCCATCCTTCTTGTCATCCTTCTTCTCTTCGTCAGCCTTAGGAGCTTCTGTTGCAGCATCAGCCTTTGTTGTAGCTTCTGTAACTGCCTCTGTTGTAGCTTCTGTTGCAGTTTCTACAAGACCATTTGCTGCAAGATATGCATCAAGATCTGTATCTCCGGCTGTACCAACACCTGTTCCTGTGATAGAGAATACAACCTTAACTTCCTTCTCAGGTGTAAGAGCTGCTGTATCACATGCAGGATTCTCAGAGATTCCTGTGCCTGATCCATCATATGCGTTAGAGATATCTATACGGAATCTTCCGTTTCCTTCGATATCACCAAGAACGAGGTTGTCGCTGTTGCTTGTAATCTTCTGACCATCAACAAAGATTGCAACCTTAACCTTGGCATCTGTATCCTTAAGCTCTTCCTTGTCGTTCTCTCTAAGAGTACCAACGGACTTCATTGCCTTGCCCATTCCATCGATATCAACGAGGAATACAAGTGCTCCGTCCTGAGGATCAGCCTTTGTTGTAGCTCCAACCTGTTCAGCTGTAAGAGATACTTCATAAACGCCATCACCGGTAACCTGTACTTCGTTACCAACGCCCATGTTGTAATTCTGCCATGAATTATCAAGACCATCTGCAAACATAAGGAATGCTGTCCAAGGACCTGTTGTATCAACTTCTTCCTCAACTGTCTCAATGTATGAACCAAAAGGAACTGCTTCTGCAATAAGCTCATATGTAACTTCGATTGATGTGATGTCCTTATCAGCATATGCTGAAACATCTACTGGTGTAGGTGTAACATCTGAAGAACCATCTGCTGTTCTACCGCCAAATGTCTTATCTTCCGGATTAACCCATTCATTGAAAAGGTTTGTACGTGTTGTGATTCCGTCATCTGATGATGTATATGTCTTTCCTGTAAGAGTAACTTCTTCACCGTTGATCTTAACTGACTTGATGTTCATGTAACCATATGGGAAATACTTTTCACCATCTTTGATCTCAACATCTAAGAAAGCAAGTCCCTTTGCAGGAGCTTCTTCAGTAGCCTTGATCTCGCATGATACTGTGTATTCGCCTTCGCCTGTAACAGTACCCTGATTCATGGTAACTGTTGCCCATTCCTGACCATCATTCCACCACTGATTAGCCCAACCGGTATCAGAGAATGTGATGTATGTAGGTGTTCCTTCTGCAGGAAGCGGTTCTGCAACCTTTTCCTTAACGATAGGAGCATCCTCGTGCTCACCAAAGTGAGAAACTGTAAATGTTACCTCGAGTGACTTAACGCCTTCAAGCTGCTCAGCCTTCCAGAGCATTGGTGTAGCTCCTGTTGCGTCCTGCTCACATCTTGTGTCAGCAGCAACTGCGCCTGTATCATCTGTTGGCTTGTTCCATTCATTGTAAAGATTTACTCTTGTTGTTACGCCTGCACCATCTGCAGAACATGTGTAGCTGTAACCCTGAAGCTCGATAGCTTCACCGTTCATCTTGATCTCATCAACTGTGATGATAGACTTGTTACCAAGAACCGACTCACCGTTAACAACTTCGAGAGCGTTAAACTGTGCGAGGTTCTGTGGCTCAGTTGCCTCCATTGATACTGTGTAAGTACCATCGCCTGTGATCTCTGCATTTGTCCATGTTGCTTCAAACTCGCCCCAATCAGAATTGTTGATGTTCAGGTAAGCGGTACCGTCTGAAAGTGTTGACGCGTCCTGTGCAGCCTGTGAAAATCCACCGGGGATTGTTGCTACAGCAAGGACTCCTGCGAAGAAAGCAGCTGACAACTTCTTAAGTAGTTTCTTCATAGATATCCTCCTTTTTTCTTTCGAATGCGTACTGCATCTTTAGTTACCCAATGCATGCAGCATTCAAAATAACATAATGCTCCTGCATCTGTTAAAATTCTATCAACAATACCCTAAAAATTATACCTAACATTTTCTATCTCATATGCTCTAATTTTTGCATCTGATTATAATCATTTCTCAGTAAAACTCCCCGGCAAGGCATATTCATATCCAAATGAAAAGCCGTCTATATATACCTCTTCTGTTGCTCACAAATGCAACATCAGTTGTATATATACAGACGGCTTCCTGTTTTATTATTCAACATATGCAAACAGCGTGTATATTTACCCGTCGGTTACAAGAAAATGCAGCCTCAGTGGTATATATACACGCTGTTATGTTTATATTACGCCTCGATAAGCGGCATATGAATCTCAACTCGCGTTCCCTTACCGAATTCACTGGTGATCTTGACACCATATTCGTCACCGAAGCGGAGCTTTATTCTCTGGTTTACGTTTACAACTCCGATGTGTGTCCTGTCGAGATTCTCAAAATTATTCATATTATCAAGGATGTCCTTCAGGTCTTCGCCGGTCATTCCCTGCCCGTTATCTTCTATGACAAGGTACATATCATCTCTTATCTCTGCTCTGATCTCGATACATCCACCCTCTTCCATGTCCTCCATTGCATGAACATAGGCGTTTTCAACGAAAGGCTGGACCACAAAAGGCATGACCATATATTTCTCTGCCAGTTCCTTATCGAAGCTAATGTCGGAGGTTATCCTGTCACCGAAACGATAATCCTGAATCTTAAGATAACAGTCAACCTTGTCCATTTCCCATGCAAGACTCTTTAGTTCACTTCCGACCTCCAGTGAGCTTCTGAGGAGCCTTGTCAGTCTGACTGAAATATCCTCGATTTCCTTTTCCTTGTTGATACACGCAAGCATACGTATATTTTCAAGCGTATTATACAGGAAATGCGGATTGATCTGGGTGGCAAGCATCTTGAACTCAACTTCCTTCTCTCTGGAATAAAGCTGCTCCTTCTGAAGTCTCTCTTCAGCTGCCGCCTCACTGAGTTCTCTCATATTTGTGACCATCTTGTTCATATCATTATAGAGATCCCAGATTTCATCCCTGGCGTCACCGATACCGGTATCCGAAATATCGACATTTCTTCTCTTTCTTCGTGTACCGGAATGAGAGCGATCATGTTTCCTGTCATCAGTATCAGATGAAGAATCATCCGTTGATCCTTCTTCAACGTCAACATCTGTCGTGATCCTGTGCATGGCCCTTCCGAGTGCCCTGATACGCCTGTCAAACCAGCTGTTAAGCAGGATGATGGCTATTGCCATGACTACTATGGCAATTATTATAGGAAATATCATCTTTCGCGCAGATCCGCGGATCTCCGAGTCGATATCATCATATGATCTAATAGAAAAAATATCATAGTAGTCCTGCGAATATCTCGGATTGATCCTTACGCTTGAAATATAACACTTTGATTTTCTGAACCTGAAGTCATTCTTTTCAGAATCAGCAGCATCTATGATATCCTCTATTTCACTTTCCTTAATATCAAAGTTTGAATGAACAAGCTCACTGCCATTAAGGATCATAACAGCATATCCGTCAGTCTCATTAACGATATCATTTGTAAGAGCCGGGTCGATGGATATACTGATTATTCCGGCGACATTTCTTTTCTGAGTATAAAGGATCTTGGTAAGTCTGATACTCCTTCTGTCGGTTGCAATATTGGTCAGATAAGACCAGCTCGGACGTCCATCGTTTTCAACCGTATTTTTATACCAGTTTTTCTCCCTGATAGTGTCGGTAATAAGCTTAAAATTCCTGTTATCAACCCTGTCGACGGTTCCCTTATTAACATATATACAGATACTTGAAATATCCTTATAATATCCCGCAACATAATCCGAGAGTCTGTTAAAACCTCTGTAATCAACAAGAATATCACTGTCGCCACCGACACCTTTTAAGCCAACCATCTGACTCTGAGGCTCAAAATAAAATCTTTCGGAAAGCTCGACAACATGATCCATTGTGATCTCTATCTCATCCTTTCTCTCCTCAAGCTTACGATTCTCATTGGCAGTCTGGATATTCGCAAGAGAACGACGTTCGGAATTGAACATAAATATGCACACCAAAATAAGCGGAAGGAAGCAGCCAATGGCATAAACCAGGAACATTCGCTGACGCATTTTGAGGTTCTTTATTTTTGAGTTTAATGCTTTGATCATTTTAAAATCGCCATCTCATTATACATACGCCGCTCGTCAGACTCACGGCTGATTATGGTAATACGTAATTAATTATATCAATCAAGGTTGTAACTATACCCAATATTTTTCAAATTTACAATTTAGACTCAACAATTAGGACTTCATTATGCTTGAGCGTCAGGGATGTTCCTGCTGTGAGGGACTTTCCTGTGAGGAGGTCAGTACCGGAAATGTCAAGTGTACAGTTCTCATCCTCTTTGCTGTGATTGATGATAAAGGTGTAAGCATGGTCTTCGCTGTAGCGGCGGGTTATTTCAAGGTTATCGAAGGAAGCTCCCGGATCCATGACGCCATGAATTTTTTTATCCTTGGATATTTTATCAACCAGGCGGTCATAAAAGGCCTCATCGGAACATGTTCCTATATAGTAAGCCTCACCATCGCCGAATTGATTTCTGGTTATTACAGGTGTTCCTGCATAGAAATCCTTATCATAAACGGCAAGTACTTCCGCACCCTCAGGCTTTATTATATCACAAAGCACAGCCGCATCGGCAGTCTTTCCGTCAAAATTAAATGAGTTTTTCTCACCCTCAGGAAGCGCATCACTTTCCTCGACCCATATTCCGAGTATATCACGAAGCTTGCCCGGATATGCTCCGTAAACAAGATCGCTCTCTCCAACATAGCCGCTGAAATACGTTGTTACAAAGCTTCCGCCGTTCTTTACGAAGCCTCTTATCTTATCGTCATAGCCATCCTTGACCATGTAAAGAATAGGTGCAACGACTATATCATATCTGTCGAGGCTGTCATCCGTTCCGATAATATCACAAGGAATATGCCTCTTATAAAATGCATTATAATACCTGAAAGCTTCTTCATGATAGTCGATCAGTATGCTCGGGCCTGCAGAATATGATATTCCCCACCAGTTCTCCCAGTCGAAAACTATTGCAACGCGAGGCTTCTGAAGAGTTCCGAGAAGCTTATCGCCAAGGTTATCAAGCTCTGCGCCCAGTTCGGTTATTTCTCTGAATACTCTGGTATCCTCACTTCCTGCATGATCAATGACCGCGCCATGGTATTTCTCACAGGCACCGATGCTTCTTCTCATCTGGAAAAACATGACCGTATCAGAGCCATGAGCAACCGCCTGATAGCTGAGCCTTCTCATATCTCCCGGACGCTTCAGCTTATTATATGGCTGCCAGTTTGTTACGCTCGGTGTCTGCTCCATAAGGCAGAACGGTTTATCTCTCTTAAGTCCCTTGATCACTTCATGAGAAAGAGCTATATGTGACGCAGGTTCATCAGGTCCCGGATAGCTGTCCCATGATGCAAAATCAAGATATGGAGCCCATTTATGATAGTCAAGCGGATAATAGAAGCCCATCAGATTCGTTGTTATCGGAGTATTCGGAACATATTTTCTTATTGCATCATATTCAAGTTTATAGCACTCAAGTATACTTTCTGAATTAAAGCGTCTGTAATCAATAGAAATACCCTGGAAGGTCGTTCTCTCCCTGCCGAAAAGCGTAAAATGCTCCGACAGCTCGTTCGGTACCACTATATCCTCAAAATCATAGAAGGTATGTCCCCAGAACGCCGTATCCCAGGCTTTATTTACCTCATCAATCGTCTTATATCTGTCACGAAGCCAGCGTCTGAAGGCTGATGCACAGTTTTCGCAATAGCATTCACCACTGTATTCGTTTGAAATATGCCAGCCGATTATGGCCGGATTGCTGCCGTATCTCTCAGCAAGCTTTTCTGCGAGGCGTGCCGAATACTTTCTGTAAACTGTACTGTTAGGACATGAATTCTCCCTGCCTCCGAATTTATGCTTTCTTCCCTGATAATCGGTTCTCAGTATCTCCGGATGCTTACGCGCCATCCACGCAGGATGCGCTCCCGTAGAGGTTGCAAGGCATATCTTAAGCCCATTCTCTGAGCACATTTTAATTATCTTATCAAGCTTTTCAAAATCATATTCATCCTCTGACGGCTGAAGTGCAGCCCATGAGAAAACATTCAAAGTTACTATATCTATATGAGCCTTCTTGAAAAGTCTCATATCCTCCTGCCATACCTCCTCCGGCCACTGTTCCGGATTATAGTCTCCACCATATGCTATCTTGTTGTGATTCCAGATTCTTTCCATATACTACCTGCCTGACTTTCTTAAAAACTATGATCCGTGACGAGCAGATTAAGCTTCGCCCACGATGATTCACGATAACATATTAACATACTAATGCTTCATTTTGTACACTGTAAAATACTCTTTTTTTACTAATTTTTTTACATATTTCCTAAACAAAGATTTGAGGCAGGCGAAAACGCCTGCCCCCATAGTTATTGTTATCCAATAATCATTTTTATTTGTGAATAATCGCGTTATCTATTTTTTTCTTAGCATCTTTTATATCCAGCAGGGATTTGATCATATCAAGCGAAAGGATATTATTTAATTCCGTTCCATCGAAGTAATATATATGCTCTGTATCAATCACAAGGATCCCATTATGAATTTCTTTTTTATTAATTACTTTATTATCTGTAATCTTAATTTCATCAGCATTATAATACTTGTTTAGCTGACCTATTAAATCTGGTTCTATATTTACGTTAAGTTTAACTTCAACTCCCAGATATTTACCATTATACTGTATAACATTGTCTATTCTTGGATGTTTTTTATTAGAATTATTTTTCTTCACACATTCGCATTCTCTATAAATAGTCTTTATATCAGATAAAACTCTTAATAAGTAATTCACATAATATGTTCTAAACTGTGATTCCAAAAAAAAGCTCCTTCTGTATCTTCCAGAAACATCCATAAAATTATCCATATTATTCTTCGACAATGGTATTGGATCAGCCTCGCACTCAACAAACCAATTTGGAACCTCCTTGTTATACTCCAAGATTATTTGTTTTAATGTTTTAAACTCTTCTCCAAATACAGGAGTTATTGTACTTTGCTTGCTTATCTCTATAAAACCTTTGAATCTTTCAAATGGTATACATCGATCCAGAATAAATAGGTCTTTGAACTGTGAATATATATTTGATCTCCAATGCCTTTCATATTCCTCATCATTAACATCATTTTGAGGATTTCCCGCAATTCTGGCAATACCAAAAATACACCCTCCAACTTCATCATAATACTCTTGGCTATGCACTAGTGATTTTATTAATGATTTATAATCCCTTAACGAATATATCTCATGTCCGTAATCATATAATTCTTTCGTCATTCTGTTAATATGTTGCTGCGAAGATACTGTTTCCATCAGCAATACTAAATCGTCAATCTTTGCCCATCTCGGAACAGACCAAATACACCTAAGGTCACTTTCATAGTATTCTCTATGAAGTTCCTCAATGCTGTCGGCCGTACCAAACCGTTCCCATTGGTCAAGGGCTTCATCTAACGTTTTACTAACAGAATAATTAGCTATAAATGATTGAATATACATCTTAACCCCTCCCCATCTCATTCCTCTGTTCTTAAAACAAACTCCCTAAACCTTGGCAGTCTCATTTTAATCTGTCCTCGTGTATTTCCATCTATTATGCCTTTTTCGATAAGATGCTTTCTCGGCATACTCCACTCATTATGTTTTTTCTTAGTTAATTCCAATAATTCAGTAACAGGCATCGAATCCTTTTCAACAAGAAATTTCAGGAACCATTTATCACTCGGTGTAAGCTCACTCCAAATCTTTTCATACACCTTCTCTTTAAGTGCATAATCCACTTTCGCCAAAACCATGTCTGTGATATTTTTTCCACCGCTTTCCCACATATACATTCCAAATGCTTGATATGCAAATGCATATCCTTTTGTCATAGTTGCAAGTTCAGCAGCAGTTTCATATGAAAGCCCTAAAGTCTCTCTATAATCTTCCCTAATAATGTCAGTACTTAGAGGTGTCATATCATATTTTGTTGCACGGAGAAAGAAAGTTAGTCCGTCTGTATTCTCAATTGCTTCAATATCATCATATAATCCTGCCGCTATCATGTAAATCGGAAGTTCTTCGCGAACCAATATCTGAAATTCTTGAATAAAATCCGTCAAAGCGTCTGTCTTTCTTGCTTCATCTATTGCAACAAGAACCTTTCTCTTTTTTCTCTTCACCTCTGACATAATCTTTTTCAGCGCAACATCATAACTTGCCACAGGGCTCTTTTTTACCAGGTTAAGACCCACTCCAAAAAGTGATAGATTAAGATTGGTATCTATAAATTTAGTTAAAAAAGGAACCTCGCTATATAGATTAGCAATCAAATCCTTAGTTATATCTGAATTTGATTTCAAATCAATTATTATCCATTCATCTCTATTTCGAAGTTCTTTCTCAACAGCGGTTAATGTCACTGTTTTACCAGTTCCTCTAATTCCCGTAAGCTTAAATGCCTGTTCTTGACCTTCATCACTTTCCATTTCATCTAGAATATCATATATCAAAAGATCTCTCCGTATGTATTGCTTTGGTATTCTCCCAAAACTGATTGCGTATGGATTTCTTTTAATCATACTCTTTTCCTCCCTTCACCAAATCATACATATAATTAATCATTGCATAATTGTAATTTTATAATACATTGTCGCTAAATATAATTCAATATATTTCCATATAATTATCATACTTTTTTATAATTTGATATAATTTACTATGATCTTATATAATCTCAAAACATAATTAGTGGCAGGCTAAAACGCCTGCCACTGTCATGTCAATTTGCTGTTATTTACTATATATCGATTCTTATATCACCTTAACAGACATATCATTTCCAAAACATTATACTAATATTTCGAACCTCCGACTCCTGACACTATGCTTATTCGAAAATATCCCTCGCCGCCAGATATCCGTAAGCACTCTGGGCACTTTCCACGGCACGTACGATTGCTTTACTTACAACTTCGGCAGCAAGCGTTCCCACAAGATCCATATCAGCTTTAACATCACCAACAGATACCGCATAAATACTGTCTCCATCAGCAGTAGTATGCACCGGACGTATCGATCTGGCATAACCATCGTGAGCCATTCCGGCTATCTTGCAAAGCTCTGCCTTTGAGAAGTCCGCATTGGTTATTACAGAAGCCAGAGTCGTATTTCCGGTAAATTTGTTCTCTGTCGGCTTAAGATTATTCTTCATAAACTCAATCGTATTAAGAAGTGTTTTCTTATCTTCCGAAAGAAGTCCCGCTATCTGACGTCCGGTCTCGGGATCAAAAATATCCCCCAGCGCATTCAGAACAACCACTGCTCCAATCTTCAGCCCCTCCAGTTCTATCGCATAGCTGCCAATTCCGGTTTTCATGCATGTAGCCATTCCTGCAATCTTGCCGACGGTTGCCCCGCAGCCCGCACCATAATTTCCATCCTTATAATTTGGTTCTTCCACAGCCTTCTTCGCCGCTTCGTAAGCCATATCCGGATCAGGTCTTGTGTAAACATCGCCTACGGTCAGATCAAATATGTCCGACTGAATAACCAGCGGAACCTTTGTCACGCCAACATCATATCCAAAATCTCTCTCCTCAAGATATTTCATTACGCCATTTGCGGCGCCAAGTCCGAAGGCACTGCCTCCGCTTAGAAGGATGGCATGTATCCTTTCTGCAGCCATAAGCGGATTAAGCAGCTGGGTATCCCTCGACGCAGGACCTCCACCACGTACGTCAACGCCTGCTTTCATTCCTCCCCTGATCTTATCCGTACTGACTATCGCCGTACATCCAGTACCGGCTTCACTGTTCTCGCACTGGCCGATTCCTATATTTTCAATTTCGTTAATGGATATCTCCCTCATTTTGTAACCCTCCTGCGAAACTTTTTCCCGACACATTAATTTTACCATAATCACGGAGCAATTAAAACATACTTCATGAGTCCTTCTATATGTATTCATGACACCTTCGGTGTCATTTCATATCGCACACTCGTCATATACATGTGCTTCCAGCACATGTTCCATGAACAGTCTCAACTGTCTATGCATACAAGTATGCAACAGCTGATTCTGTCCATGACACATGCTACGTATTTTTCTCGTCTACCGACTCGGTCCGCGCTGAACGCTTGCCACCGGCAAGCAGCGCCATGACTCCTTCAGTACGTAAAACGGGATGGGCAAAAGCCCATCCCGTATGGAAAACTTATTAAATATGAATTACAGCTGAGGACCTGCAGCAACAAGTGCCTTACCAGCTTCATTTGTCTCATACTTCTTGAAGTTCTTGATGAATCTCTCTGAAAGATCCTTAGCCTTAGCTTCCCACTCAGAAGTATCAGCGTATGTATCTCTTGGATCAAGAATCTTTGTATCAACTCCAGGAAGCTCTGTTGGAACCTCGAAGTTGAAGTAAGGAATAGTCTTTGTAGGAGCATTCTTGATATCACCGTTAAGGATTGCATCGATGATTCCACGTGTATCCTTGATTGTGATTCTCTTTCCTGTTCCGTTCCAACCTGTATTTACGAGGTAAGCCTTAGCTCCGCTCTTCTCCATCTTCTTAACAAGCTCTTCACCGTACTTTGTAGGATGAAGCTCAAGGAATGCCTGTCCGAAGCAAGCTGAGAATGTAGGTGTAGGCTCTGTGATTCCACGCTCTGTACCTGCAAGCTTAGCTGTGAAGCCTGAAAGGAAGTAATACTGTGTCTGCTCAGGTGTAAGGATAGATACCGGAGGAAGTACTCCGAAAGCATCTGCTGAAAGGAAGATAACATTTTCAGCTGCAGGACCTGAAGAAACCTTATTTACATTCTTAGCGATCTTCTCGATGTGCTCGATAGGATAAGAAACACGTGTATTCTCTGTTACAGACTTGTCATTGAAATCGATCTTGCCATCTTCAGCAACTGTAACGTTCTCAAGAAGTGCATTTCTCTTGATTGCATTGTAGATATCAGGCTCTGATTCCTTATCAAGGCCGATAACCTTAGCGTAGCATCCACCCTCAAGGTTGAATACGCCGTTGTCATCCCAGCCGTGCTCATCATCACCGATAAGAAGTCTCTTAGGATCTGTAGAAAGTGTTGTCTTACCTGTTCCTGAAAGACCGAAGAAGATTGCTGTGTGCTTTCCTTCCATATCTGTATTTGCTGAGCAGTGCATTGAAGCCATACCCTGAAGTGGGAGGAAGTAGTTCTGCATAGAGAACATACCCTTCTTCATCTCTCCGCCGTACCATGTGTTAAGGATAACCTGCTCACGGCTTGTAACATTAAAGAGCACTGCTGTCTCAGAGTTAAGTCCAAGTTCCTTATAGTTATCAACCTTAGCCTTTGATGCTGTATAAACAACGAAGTTTGGCTCGAAGTTTGCTTCTTCCTCAGCTGTTGGCTTAATGAACATATTTGTTACGAAATGTGCCTGCCAAGCAACTTCCATGATGAAACGTACTGCCATACGTGTATCCTTGTTAGCGCCACAGAATGCATCTACTACATAAAGCTTCTTACCTGAAAGCTGCTTAAGAGCCTTAGCCTTACATTCTTCCCATGCTTTCTGTGATGCAGGATGGTTATCGTTTGGATATTCAGGTGTTGTCCACCAAACTGTATCCTTTGACTTGTCATCCATAACGATGAACTTATCTTTAGGTGAACGTCCTGTGTAAATACCTGTCATTACATTTACAGCGCCAAGCTCTGTAAGTACACCCTTATCAAATCCTTCAAGTTCCGGATTCATCTCATCCTCGAAAAGCTTCTCGTAAGAAGGATTGTAGATGATTTCCTGTACGTCTGTGATGCCATACTTAGTTAAATCGATTGCTGCCATTTTCTGTACCTCTTTCTTTATATTATTTTATTGTTTTTATATTAAGTCTCCGGTCTCGAAATATCACCCGATAACCGGACAAAACATCAAACCGCCTAATATAATAACCTATTATCACCAAATAATCAATTCAAAAATGATGAAAAGGTCAGGTTTTCAGCTATGAATTATAGCCGATACCCCTGACCTTGTCAATCATATTTGTTAGTCTATTCTAACTATATTATTTTTGCAGGAAGGCTTAGGATTCTTTCATGATCCTGTTAAAAATGATCTCATAGCATCCCGGTATATCCGGAACAGCCTTCAGTTCTTCCCATGGATTAATATTTTCCCCCAGGATCTCTCCCTTGATACCGGTATCCATATAAACCTTTCCATCCTCTTCCTTATAGGTCTTTTTCTCCATAACGAACATATTGCCACCATACAGCTCGACTTCCCCTGTTGCAACTGCGGCATCAATATCCTCCTGTGGTGTGCCCTCCGGAATTGGCATGACCATCATGACGGTTCCCTCTCCGTCAAAGATGTACTTAACCTTCAACACTTTTTTATCACTATCATCTATGGTATCATCTGCCAAGAGATCCTGGGTTCTTTTCCATACAAGGCCCTTTTCTTCATCGAACCTTCTTGCTTCCGTAATTATCCATGTACCTGTCATACTCATATTTGTAACCTCCACTTTGTATCTTCACTTTTTCCTATGGTGAAAGGCCTGTGAAGCACATCATATATAAAAACATTATCCATTCAGCTATCATGCCCATGGATTCGCGCTTTCAGGCTGTCTGATATCAGACAGTATGAACTGCTCCCATAAGCACCATTTTCCATCCTTAAGCATCCTCAGCTGAATAGCCCTCGGACTGTCGGCTCCGCCTGACTGAACGTAAAGCTTTGCATAACCCTGATCCTGATAAGAATATGGATTCTCACTTATCGTTATCGTATACGGAACTGCAGGAGTGTAGTCATTCTGAGGAGTTGCACCTTTAAAATATGACCTTGGCACATAATCCTTGCCGTCCATAAATCTGTCATTTATAAACTGCTTGTCCATTCCGCTGAGCGGTCTCGGTCCTCTGATGAAATCCAGCATGGAAAGTGCCATTTCCTTATTCTTTGGATAACAGCAAAGTGCCAGAACCGTCAGAGCCGCTGCATCGAAAGGAGTTGAGCAGGCTGCCTGCGGAAGCGACTTAAATTCATCCAGACTTTCAGGTATTCTCATAAAGCTGACATCTACTGTTTTATTTCCGGCCATATTCTTGATACCGTTAACCAGCCCGCCTGCACCATTAACCATATTCCCGGCATTTCCTGCCGAACCCTGGTTGAAGAGTCCGCCTGCATTTTTCTTAAATTCATCGAAAAATCCCATATTAAATACCTCTCTTTTGTATTAAAGGGCGTTTCACTGTTAATGAAACGCCCTCTCCCTTAAATTTATGTGTTACTTATTTGTCAGCAGGAATTGTTGTCTCAATGCTGTTGATGATGTACTGAACATCTTCATCTTCGAAGTTAAGAGTCTTATCTCCGCTGTTCTTAAGAACTGCAACCTGAAGCTGCTCCTCACCCTTCTTGCCTTCGATTATTGTGTACTTGTAACCAAGGCTTTCGCACTCATAACCTGTCCAGGAATAACCTGCAGCATCGAAAGGAGCGATATCAACAACGTTGTCATAAAAATCCTTAGCTGATGTCATTACTGAATCAGGGCCTGAATAGTTGATCTGGATATAGCAGCATCCCCAAAGGTCATCCTTTGACTTAGCGCCCTTAGCTATCTGAAGCTGCTGAGGATCGATCGCATTTGGATCGTCGCTCCACATATCGTGAACATCGATTGCAAGCCATCCCTCAGGAACTGAAACCTTTATAACACCTGTATCATGAGGAGTACCTGTGATCTCCTTTGGTGCTTCTGTTTTGCTTCCTGAACCTGAATCTGACTTCTTGTCATCATCCTTACCACATGCTGTAAGGCTGCAAACACCAAAAGCAACTACAAACATCATTGCTAAAGCTTTTTTGAATTTCTTCATCTTTCATTCCTCCACTAAAATAAAGATTAATATTTACCGAAACACCCGAAGCCCCCCTCTTGCAGTCCTGTCAGATGCAGTAGTTTCTGCCCTTTGAAGCCTACAGGTTTTTCACTGTCTGAATACTATCATAGATGATATATTTCCTGCTACGTCCATATGGACATATTTTCATATTTTTATTCTTATCCTAAAACGACTTCGGCGCAGGCTGGATAAGCCTGCGCCATTTTAACCTTCACAATATAAAACTACCCTCTCGGGACTGCTTCGAGAACCTCCATCAGATCACATATGACATTTGCCTCAGCCTCAGCTTTGGCTCTGTCAGTAGGGTAATCGATGGCTCTTGACATATCTGCATCAAATGTATCCTTGATGTAAGGTATTGCAGCGAAAACTCTGTCACCCTCAAAATTAAGTATCACATAACCGTATTTGCCCTTCAGATAAAGTATCTTCTCCATCATTGCCGGTGTCAGAAGATAAAAGGCATAATGCGGATCCGATGCATAAACATCAAACTGTTTATTGAAAAATACATTTTCCATATCCAGCCTGTCACTCTTTCTGTCGCTGGACGGATGGAAAATAAATGCATCAGGAGTTATCCTTACGCTTGCCTGAATAGTCCTTGGCATATAAAAAACAAACATACGTCCCTGAAAATACGTTGTGGTATGGCTGCTCTTGCCGGTGCTTGTATGCTGCTGGATCAAAACATCCGATGTCTCAAATTTAACATCCTTGTAGGTCGCACAGATATAATCTTCACTCTTAAATCTGTTTCCCATCCTTACCAGATTGAAGCTTCTTACAGCCACATCAGGAAATCCAACCTTCCATGAATAGAATACATTCTGGAACTTCCTGCTGAGAACATCTTCTACAAATACACTCTTATATAAGGCTTTGAAGTCAGCATTGCCCTTAAATCCGCCATTTTTAGCAACGATCACTACCGCCAGAACAGCAATCGTCATGCTCATTATCACGAACACACTCATCAAAGCACTGTTTTTTGCTCCTGCCACAAGAGACATAATGATCAAAGCCGCAAATCCCGCGAATGCCAGAGCAATACCCATTTGCTGTTTTTTACGCATTCTCTCAAGCTCCGCAAGCTTCTCCGAGAGGCTCTTACCCGACATCTCATCCAGCTTTTTATTTACAAAGCTGTTATTTCCTCCCGGAGCTCCGCCAAAGCCATCACCTGTCGGACCGATTGAAAAGCTGCCCATTCCATTCATCCTGACACTGCTGTAGCCGCCGCCACCATTCATTCTGGTGCCTGTATAGCCATTGCCGTTCATTATGGTTCCGTTATTCATATTGGCACCATAACGCACATTTGTCGGATCTACTCTGACAGGATTACCACTTTGCAGACTGTCTGTTCTGTAAAACTGTCCGCTGACCATGCCGTTTTTTTTGCCCGGTCTTACATATACGTCTCTATTCAATTCATTAAAGAGATTCCTTAATGCCATAGTCTTAACTCCATACATTTGTGATATACAACACCCGCAGCCCAGAATTCATACTGTGCTGCGGGCATTTGCATCATGTTTTATTAATGAAACTTCATCTCAACGTCATTTCTCTTATGCGCCTCAGCAACGAAAAGCTCCTTAGATATAGCACCGATAGCTCCTGCAACTATTGAAGAAGGGAACATAACGATCTTGGTGTTATAGGCATTTACGTTTGCATTGTAGAGACGTCTTGCTGCCTGAAGATGCTCTTCACAATCAGAGATAGATACCATAAGCATCTTGTATGTCTCACTTGAAAGGAGATTTGGATATGCTTCTGCAGTAAGTCTGAACTGATTTGAAGCATTGTTCATCTGCTCAAGCACTTCCTGTTTCTCCCTGATAGACATTCCAGAACGAAGTTTTATTGTTTCATAAAGGGTCTTTGCCTCATGTGAGGTGTATTCCTTTACTACTTCAAGCTGCTTTGTCAGAACATCGTATCTCTTTGTAAGAGCTACATCAATGCCTGAAGCCGCTTCATTGCACTTCAGTCCGAGTCTCCTTATACTGTTCATGGTAGAAACATACCAGATCACACACATGAGTATTATAAACACTACAATTATAATAACATAACCAACTGCTCCCATATTTAGTCCTTTCCTCTGCATCTGTGGCAGAAAAACTTTTTTTCAGTGATATGCATCACTTTTTTAACCTTAACAATCCTATGATCATGTGAATTGTCATTTTATGTTACATATTCTATAACAATGAATGAATTATTACAACCATTCCTGATATGCTTTTCCCGCAACTTCCGGTTGCAGAATATAATCACAGTCGCATTATATCTTTCTCCACAGCTTTTCGAGTTTACGAAAAATAACAATATTTATAATGATATACGTTGTTTGATCATAGCTTTTTTAGAAATACAACCAGCATATAAATGATCACAAAATGTACGATCACAGTCAGCGGTATTATCAGCTGGAACTTTGTATGTCTGATCTTATGCCTGAAAACATACATTCCGAGAAATGCGCCGAACGCACCTCCCATGACCGAAGCAAGAATCAATGATCTCTCACTTATCCGCCATTCCTTTTTTATTGCTCTCCTCTTATCGACTCCATACAATATAAATGTAAAGAGATTCATTACTACATAATAAAAAAATATTGATTTAACTACTGTGTCCAATTTATTTTCCTCTCCTCTGCCTCAACGCCTCGTAAGAAACAACAGACGCAGAGATTGCCGCATTAAGAGATTCGACTTTTCCCATCATAGGTATCCTCATCATCTCATCCGCTGCAGCACTCACCTCAGGTGACAGACCATTCCCTTCATTTCCGATCAGGAAGGCCGTTCCTTTTGTAAAATCCTTCTCATAGAATTCTGAGCCTGAAAGGTGCATGGCATAAACCTTAACACCCTTATCCTTTATTCTCTCGATATCCTTAAGAAGATCCTCTGAGACATAAATCTTCATTCTGAATACTGCCCCCATAGTTGACCTTACAGTCTTGGGATTGTAAATATCCGCGCAGTCCTTACTTAATATGATTCCTGTAACTCCTGCCGCCTCAGCTGTCCTGATTATCGTTCCAAGATTCCCCGGATCCTGAAGCTTTTCGAGAATCAATATCAATGGTTCAAAGCAGATATCCGATTTATCAAGACCTGATCTCCCATCAGCTTCTCCTGTATAATCGCTGTTATCATCATTCCTTTCCCCATATTTTATATCGTGATGATCCATTACATTATTGGTAACGTCCTCAAGACTGCACTGCTCCATCCTGACAGCCGCAATGATACCCTGCGGAGTCTCTGTATCCGACATCTTTTTCATGCAGGCATCCGAAACAGGCTGAAACCAATCATTTTCAGGAAGCATACTATTCAGTCGCTTTTCATTTTGTCTTAACGCATCAGATGATGAGTTGCCATCATCAACCCCATAGCGCTTCATGCAACCGTCATATACAGCCTGTATTTCCTGCTCATTCTTCTCGTATGCCTTCTCGGTATAGTAGAGATACTCCAATCTGTCTGCCGGAATCTCTCTGACCATCCTGATCCCTTCCACAGGAAAAAGCCCCTCTTCCCTTCGGAAGGAGGCGCTTTTTCTGAGTTTTTCCATATATTTTATCTTATCGTTCGATGTTGAACTGATCATTAATCTCCTCTTTCTGCAGCTTGCCGATCATCTTATTCTTTTCTTATAAAATACAAATACCATCATCAAAGCCTATGCTCAAACAGCTTATATTAATTTCTGGAACTTCGCGAAATAACTCTGTCAATACCATACTCAAGCTTCAGAGCATCTATAACCCCTGAATCCGGATCAACCTTATGCATAATCCGGATTCCCTTCTTCTCTTTTTTCAGCTGGACATAGACCGGTGCAAAGCCCTTATGATCCATTAAAAGCTGCCCCAGATTCACTTCGTTATTCTTATAGTCATCCATATCCTCAAACAGTATCCAGACCTCGGTCTGCTTCTGTTTTTCAGACACAAGGACCTCATCAAGTGAGGTTATCTCTGAAGCGATCAGTTTTCCTTCATCCTCTGCAAGCTGAGCACGGCCTTTGATAAGTACTTTGCTTCCCGCATAGATCAGCCTTCTGTATTTCTCGAAGGTCTTCGGAAATACTATCACCTCTAAGGTTCCGAGTGTATCAAGCAGTGTAACAAAAGCCATATTTTCATTATTCTTTGTTATCTTCAGATTAACACCGTCTATGATTCCGCCGACAGAGTATTCACGATTATCGGAAATATTGGTATTTCCGGTTTCCTCATCAACAAAGAAGTCAAGCGTTACAGCTGTGCCGCACTTCTCTATCACTTCTCTATAATCATCAAGTGGATGACCGCTTACATAGATACCAAGTATTTCCTTCTCTCCCAGAAGCATCTCTTCCTTGCTGAATTCCGGGATGTCCGGATAACTGATACTGAACGCATCACCAAACGTGTTATGTAAACCACTATTCTGTGCTTCATCCGATGACGAAGCCCCTCCAAATAATCCACCATTATCTCCGGCTGACATACCGCCCAGAAAATCCATAAGATTCATCTGACCGGTGATCTTACTCTTTCTCTCTCTTGCGGCAGTATCCATAAGTCCCGGATAAACTGCCATCATCTGACTTCTCTTAACGCCGAAGCCATCAAAGGCGCCCGCCATGATGAAGTTCTCCACAGCTTTCTTGTTGACTTCCTTACCTGCCATTCTGTCGATGAAATCACGAAGGTCCTTATAGAGACCGTTTTCTTCTCTCTCCTTCAGGATAGCACTGACAACAGTCGTTCCTATAGACTTAATGGCGGAAAGTCCATATCTGACAGCATTGTCTGATACAGAGAAATCGCCCTCTCCTTTATTTACATCAGGAGGAAGAAGTCTGATACCCGCCTTCCTGCAGGCATCGATATATGTTGCAAGCTTCTTGGCATTATCCTTCACACTCGTCATAAGCGCAGCCATGAAATCATAAGGATAATAGCACTTAAGATATGCCGTCTGATATGCAACAACTGCATATGCAGCCGCATGAGACTTGTTAAAGGCATACTTTGCAAAGTCCGTCATCTCATCAAATATCTTATTGGCCGTCTCCTCGGAAATACCATTCCGGAGACACCCCGGCACACCCATTTCTTCATTTCCGTAGACGAAATACTGACGCTCCTTCAGCATGACATCTTCCTTCTTCTTGGACATGGCACGTCTCACGAGATCGGAACGTCCCAGAGAATACCCCGCGAGCTCCATAACGATCTGCATAACCTGCTCCTGATAAACGATACAGCCATAGGTCGGACTGAGTATCTTCTCCAGAGCCGGATGATCATAAACCACATCATCAGGATGCTGCTTTCCTGCAATATACTGAGGAATGAAATCCATAGGACCCGGACGATAAAGAGATATTCCGGCGATGACATCCTCCATTGAGTGAGGCTTCAGTTCCTTCATGAAGTTCCTCATACCCGAAGACTCAAGCTGAAATACGCCTTCACATTTTCCTGCTGATATCATATCATAAACCTTCTGATCATCCTGCGGAATAGTATCTATATTTATCTTCTTCCCTGTCCTTCTTTCTATACTTCGCAGGGTATCACGGATAACCGTCAGTGTACGAAGTCCCAGGAAGTCCATCTTAAGGAGACCAAGCTCCTCTATGGTAGTCATATTATACTGAGTTGTAACTGCATCACCATTCTTGCAGAGCGGAACGAATTCTTCGATCGGTTCACGGCCGATAACGACGCCGGCCGCATGCATTGAAGCATGCCTCGGAAGCCCTTCAAGCTTCTTTGCCATATCGACCATATATTTTACATCTTCATTTGTCTCATAAAATTTCTTGAAATCCGGACTTGCCACGAGAGCCTTGTCAATGTTCATTCCAATCTCCATCGGAATTGACTTGGCTACACTGTCGCAGAGATTGTACGGAAGATCAAGAACACGTCCGATATCACGTATACAGTTACGTGCGGCAAGCGTACCGAAGGTTACGATCTGAACAACCTTCTCAGGGCCATATTTTCTCGAAACATAGTCGATGACCTCCTGTCGCCTCTCATAGCAGAAGTCAATATCTATATCTGGCATGGTAACACGCTCCGGATTAAGGAAACGTTCGAAGATCAGGCTGTATCTGATCGGATCGATATTGGTGATCTTCAGGCAATAAGAAACTATGGAACCTGCAGCGGAGCCTCTTCCCGGACCGACTGCGATGCCATTTTCCTTAGCATAATTTATAAAATCCCAGACTATGAGGAAATAATCGACATAGCCCATGTTATTTATAACGTTCAGCTCGTATTTCAGTCTCTCATACAGCTCCTCGGTGACCGGAGAATACCTCTCCTTGATTCCGTCCATACAGAGCTTCTCAAGATATGTAAAGGCTGTATATCCTTCCGGAACATCATATTTAGGAATCTTCTGCTCCCCGAAAACTATCTCGACGTTACATCTCTCGGCTATCTTGTGAGTATTTTCCAGGGCTTCCTTCGCATAAGGGAATTTCTCAAGCATCTCTTCCGGAGACTTCAGAAAATACTGACCCTCCGAATAATGCATCCTGTCAGCATCGGCCACCTTCTTACCGGTCTGGATGCAGAGGAGGATATCATGAGACTTCCAGTCATCCCTGTAGATATAGTGCGAATCATTCGTGCAGATCAGAGGAATATCAATATCCTTCGAAAGCTTCATAAGACCGGCATTGACGATCTGATCCTCGTCCATGTCATGATCCTGCATCTCAAGGAAGAAATTGTCCTTTCCAAAAATATCCACATAGGAAAGCGCCGCCTCTCTGGCCTTGTCGTAGAAGCCCTTTCTCAGATAGAAGGCCACCTCGCCCTGAAGGCATGCTGAAGTACAGATTATTCCCTCATGGAAATCCCGCAGGACTTCCTTATCGACACGCGGCTTATAGTAATAACCCTCTGTGAATCCCCTTGTAACGATCTTGGACAGATTACTGTAGCCCTGATTGGTTTCCGCAAGCAGTATAAGGTGATAATACCTCTCATCCTCACTGCCAGGTTCGCGGTCAAATCTGGAATTTGGCGCAACATAAACCTCGCAGCCGATAATAGGTTTTATCCCCTGCTTCTTACATTCCTTATAAAAATCTATAGCACCATACATGACACCGTGGTCAGTTATGGCGAGCGAGTCCATTCCCAGCTCCTTAGCCCTCTTTACAAGCTCCGGAATACGCGCCGAGCCGTCAAGGAGACTGTAGCCGGTATGGACATGAAGATGTGTAAAATTCATGTTTATTTGTCCTGTTATTATATCTTATGATTCAGTTTATTAGAGACCATATTCTGTGAGCTGTCATTCAACGCTCTGCCGTTCTACGAACAGTTTTACCGAGCCACTATTCTACCTGCTAATGCTTTCCATCACAGCATCGACCGCAGCATTTACCACTTTCACAACAGCATGAACCGCAGCAGCATTTACGCTGTCTCCTGCGATACGCCTTTACCCATTTCTTTGCATAAGCAAAGGTATAGTCTTCACCCTTCTCTGCAAGCATTGTGAGCAGCAGCTCAAGCTTCTTCTGTACATATGGATGAAGTAAATATCTTCCTCTTCCGCGGTTATAATACTCCAGAGCCGAAGCATCGGTATATTTATCTCCCTGATATATCTTACTCGCGGCAACCCTGTCGCAGAACATCTCGATGATATAATTGTCCGGCATCTTCATGCCGACCATACCTGCGCCGCTCTTTTTGACATCATAGTCTATCCAGTACTCCAGATGATGCTTATTGCGTCCTTTGTGATGAAGCCACGCTGAGGTATAACCTTTAGCCTCCCTCTCGGCATCATTCGGACTTCTGTCTCCCTGGAAATATATAACACCCTTGGAAAACTCCGCCCAGGAATACTTGGAAAGATCATGCAGCAGTCCCTGTTTATAGAGACCGCACCTGAAGCAGTTCTTCCTGACTTCCTTCCTGTGGCGGTTTATTGTTTTGAAATGGTTTCTAGCGTTCGTGAAATATTTTTTTACAGACATTATTTATACTCCATCCGGGGCAACGTCTTATCAACAGTTGCCCCGGTTAAAATGTTTTTTATGAATCAGTCTCACTTAAGATCAAAAGCTTTTTTCGTTTCCTTCTTGATGAAAGCAAGAGCTTCGTCAACTGTTGAAAACTCACCTTCACAGTACATATCGGCAGCATCATTTATGAACATCTTTATCTGAGCATCCGCATATGTTGCATTGCTGAGATTGATCTTTTCTGCAGCTTCGCTCCATGCCTTGATAGGATTCTGTCCGCCAAGCATGTCTACCATGGATTTTCCATCTGAAAATCTTGGAGCGACCTTATCCTTAACCAGTTTTGAATTAGCTGCTTTGTTATTGACAAAGTCACCTTTCTCCGTTGTTATCTTGTACATCAGTTTAGAATCACAGCAGATTTCATATATAATGAATGCACAAAGATCAGGACTTACGGAATTCTTTCCAACCATTACATAGGTACCACCCCACTGGTATGGAGAAGGTCCGGTACATGCTCCCCATTTACCAAATGTTTTTCCACAGTTTTCTTCGATCATTCCCATGAACCATGTCGTTCCGAAGTAACCAAAAACATCTGTGTCCATACATTCAAACCATTCTTCAGTCCACATTGGCGCACCCTTGCTGTATCCGCCGTCATTAATTTTCTTAGCATACTTGAGATACTGTGTGACAGATGTATCAAGAGTGAGTTTATCTGAACCGCTGCTTGCTGCAGTAACCCATGGATTCTTTTGAGCACCAAGAGCGGCATTGCTGATGTCACTCGGACTTGATACAATATAGTAACCTGCTTTTTTAAGCTTTTCAGCTGCCTTGAAGAAAGAATTCCAGTCCTTAACAAGTGTCTGTACATCATTTGGACTTGAAACGCCAAATACCTTCTTGGCGATATCCCTTCTGTATACGAAAACGCCCGGGCAGCCCTGCCATGTAGCAGCTTTAAGTTTACCATTGTATGTTGCATATTCTTTTGAGAAATCATATGCGTCGCAGTACATATCATCAAGGATTCCAATCGAATCAAGTGATAAGGTCTTCGAATTGTTTTCCAGCCAGTATTTTGCAGCATCTACATCCGCAACAAAGATTGACGGATATTTACTTGTATCCTTAAGCTGTTTATTGATAGCCTTTCTATATGCTTCATCAGTACCGCCGACTCCAAGGCTGACATATGATATATAATTCTTAAGTTCAGGATACTGTTTTTCAAGAACCTTTAAAACGTTAAGGAAATCATCATCCCATGAATATACATATATCTTTTTCCACTTATCTATATTAGCAGTGTACTTGCCATCCATAGATACAATGGTCTTGCCCGCTGTAATATAGTTTGATGAAGACACTAACGACTTAATGTTGCCCTTTCCGTCATTTGCCGTGATCTTTCCGCCTTTAACCGTGACTGTTCCGCCACATTTCAGTTTAACATATCCGTTATAATCAAATACAGCCTTACCCTTCTTTATATACCACCAGCCGCTGGAGTTTTTAGCAATGCCTTCAAAGTCAAAATCTACCATTCCGTTTTTAACAAACCACCAGCCATTGCTGTTCTGTTCAACCGAATCGACGAACTGAACCTTTCCGCCGCTGACATACCACCAGCCGCTCTTGCCATTTACTGTTCCCTGCAGAACATCCTTCTTGTTAAAATCAACCTTACCACCCTTGCAGTACCACCAGCCGTTACTGTTCTTTGCGAAACCGTTGAAATTAAAGTTAACCATACCATTCTGGATACACCACCAGCCATTGCTGTTCTGTTCAACTGAATCGATGAACTGAACCTTTCCGCCGCTGACATACCACCAGCCGCTCTTGCCGTTGACTGTTCCCTGTACAATATCCTTCTTGGTGAAATCAACCATACCGCTCTTGCAGTACCACCAGCCGTTGCTGTTCTTAGCCAGACCATTATAGTTAAAGTTTACCTTGCTGCCATTAACATACCACCAGCCGTTCTTTCCGTCTATTGTTCCGGATATAACGTCAGTCTTCTTAAAAGTAACCTTACCTTTCTCAACATACCACCAGCCATTACTGTTATTCGCAAATCCGGTATAGCTGTACTGAACCTTGCCATTCTTCAGATAACACCATTCAGTTGTGGTTTTGCCGTTTTCGGTATATAGAGCCTGATATATGCCTGTTCTCGTATCATCTGCATATACTTTTTTCAGTCTTCTGAGGTTACAATTTGCAGCAGCCAGAAACGCCAGGCAGAATGCAACCGCAAAAGCCAACGTTATTTTGGTAACTCTTGATAAATTCATTTTCTTTTGCATAAACCCTTACCTCCTCTGTAACATCTTTTACATCATATGATAAATCCCCAATCATCAAAAAAATACACGTTTATTATAATACTTTTGGCTTCTTTTTTACAGTTATTTTTGGTTATATATATCACAATTTTGTATATTTTTTCCTTGTCTTTGTATTATTGTTGTGATATGATATTTTCTGTTTTTAAAATGCTTCTGTGGCTCAGTTGGTAGAGCAATTGATTCGTAATCAATAGGTCGTCGGTTCGAGTCCGATCAGAAGCTGTAAGCTTTCAGGCAGCCGGATATCGGCTGCTTTTTTTGATTCAGTTCATAATATCTTTGGCACGAAAAAAAACAGTTTTGTGGGGTGCCCACAAAACTGTTCATTTATTACTGTTCTTTATTTATTTTGACCAAGCACATGCTTCTGTCATCCGCCTGATCAGGCATTCAGTCTCAAATACAACTTATGCCTCACGATAGATGATATCATGTCTGCTTGGACCGTTCGAGATCATTGTGATAGGGAAGCCAATCTGCTTCTCGATGAACTCGATATATTTACGGCAGTTCTCCGGAAGATCTTCGTACTTCTTGATACCCCTGATCTCTGTCTTCCAGCCAGGAAGAATGGTATAAACAGGCTTAGCCTTCTTGAGGCTGACTGTTGCAGGGAATTCCGTTGTTACCTTGCCATCAATCTCATAGCCTGTACATACAGGAATCTCATCAAGATATCCAAGTACATCAAGAACTGTAAAGGCAACGTCTGTTGCACCCTGAATACGGCATCCGTATTTTGAAGCAACACAGTCAAACCATCCCATTCTACGTGGACGGCCTGTCGTTGCGCCGTACTCACCGCCGTCACCACCACGACGTCTCAGCTCATCAGCTTCATCGCCAAAGATCTCGCTGACAAATTCACCTGCACCTACTGCACTTGAATATGCCTTACATACAACAACGATCTTCTTGATCTCATAAGGAGGGATACCTGCACCGATAGCACCATATGCAGCCAGAGTTGAAGAAGAAGTAACCATCGGATAGATACCGTGATCAGGATCCTTCATGGAACCAAGCTGGCCTTCAAGAAGGATGTTCTTACCTTCCTTGATTGCCTCATAAAGAAATGCAGATGTATCGCATACGTAAGGCTCGACCATAGCCTTGTACTCCATAAGAGTTGCATATATCTCATCAACTGTAAGAAGCGGCTGATGATAGAGATGCTCGAGAAGAACATTCTTCTGTGCTATAACTCTCTCGATCTTATCCTTAAGTGATGCTTCGTCATCGAAAAGCTCACTTACCTGGAAACCGATCTTCGCATATTTATCTGAATAGAACGGAGCGATTCCTGACTTGGTAGAACCGAAGGATTTACCTGCAAGTCTAGCCTCCTCATATGTATCAAAAAGTACATGATATGGCATAACCATCTGTGCTCTGTCTGAAACAAGAAGCTTCGGAGCAGGAACGCCCTTTGAAACAACATCATTATACTCTTTGAAAAGCTTCGGAATATCAAGTGCAACACCATTACCGATGATGCTTACGGTGTGATCATAGAAAACACCTGAAGGAAGTGTATGAAGTGCGAATTTACCATAATCATTAACTATGGTATGTCCTGCATTTGCACCACCCTGAAATCTTATAATAATATCCGATGTCTCGGCGAGCATATCCGTGATCTTGCCCTTGCCTTCATCACCCCAGTTTGCGCCAACTATAGCTGTAACCATTTTTTATCACCTTTCCTCTCATAAGCCGGTCTCTTCCGGCATATTCTCGTATTTAGTAATGTCCACCGTTAATAAGCCCATCCCAATAGTCTTTCAGCGGACACAAGTGGAAGTATAACTTAAATATTGACATAAGTAAAATTAATATTTATTATATTTGATATTAGCATGACTTATGGAGAGTCCAACCACCATGAACATAAATCTCGAGTATTATAAAATATTTTACTATGTAGCAAAATGCGGCAGCTTTACGGATGCGGCGCGCGATCTCTATATAACCCAGCCCGCTGTAAGTCAGGGGATCAAACAGCTCGAAGATGCCCTCGGACTTCAGCTTTTCAGGCGAACCACCAAGGGTGCCGTGCTTACTCATGAAGGTGAAGCCTTATTCAATTATGTCGAATCCGGTTATGAAATGCTCATGAAGGGCGAACAGAAGGTTGCAGAACTCTTATCACTGGACTCAGGCGAGATCCGCATCGGTGCCAGCGACATGACCCTTCAGTATTATCTTCTTCCTTATCTCGAAAAGTTTCATCAGCTCTATCCGAAGATAAAGGTTCAGGTCACAAATGCTCCTACACCGCGAACCATAGAGCATCTCTCTTCCGGCAGGATCGACCTTGGCGTCGTATCTGCCTCCAATTCCTATGCGGATTTTATGGACAGCCAGGGCAGCTCCTTAAATGTTAAACGTGTAAGGGATATTGAAGACATATTTATCGCCGGAAACCGTTTCAAAGATCTGAAGAACAAATCTCTTACCTTTGAAGATCTTAAAACCCTGCCGCTCATCTGCCTTGAGCCGGATACAAGCACACGAAAATACGTTGACGGCTTCCTCAGTTCCGAAGGTGTTACACTTGCTCCTGAATTTGAGCTTGCAACAAGTAATATGATAGTTCAGTTTGTTATGAGAAATCTCGGAATCGGCTGTGTTGTGGCAGATTTTGCCGATGAATACATAAAAAACAGGGATATTTTTAAACTGAAGCTCAGTAAAAATATCCCTAAAAGAAAAATCTGTGTTATAACCGACAATACCAACACCATATCATTTGCAGCCCGTAAACTGCTGGAACTTTTGTGATTTATGATTGTCAGTATGTTCTCTTAAACGAAGAAAGATCACCCTCAAAATTAATGATCATTCCGCGGCATTCATCGTATTTGTCCTGCTTGATCTTTCCTTCCGCATACTTTTCTTCAAGCATTTCCTTAAGTCTGTTCAAAGTACGCAGTGCACTGTCCTTGTAATTATTGCTGAGATCAACCTTGACGCCGTTTATCATCATGTCAATATCCCTGTCACCGGAGCCCTTGTTTTTCTTACTAAATAACCCCATCGAAAATGACCTCCTTCAGATAAAAAATACATTAAAAACTACTGTTCCATACCCATTTTTTCTTTGATATCCCTTATTATCCTGGTTATGGAATCAAGTGTCAGATTGATCTCCTGCAGGCGGACTAGCTCATCATCATCAATCTTGCCATCCATGGCTATGGTAACAAGCTCCTCCGAAATCTGATTCATCTGCCTGGCAGATGCCATGAATTTTATAATGGCACGGTCCATGTTATCATCCGGATGTATTTCCTGGATACTCTCTTTGTCTTTCAGGAGATAATCCATGGTTACACCAAAGAAATCACTGACCTGCATGGCCTTATCAATATCCGGAAGAGATTCTCCCGTCTCCCATTTGGATATAGCCTGCCTGCTCACCATGAGCTTCTCCGCAAGCTGCTCCTGAGAATATCTGTTACTGGTTCTAAGTTCCCTTAGTCTGTCTGCAAAACTCATTTTAACCTTTCCGTGATCACCACATCATATAAAAGTGTGTGTTTCACCCATAAAATCATCTGTATTATCAATTGATAAGCGGCTTAAAATCAGGATTTTTGAGAACCCTTGTCATATCTTCAAAATCCATCGGTTTGCCATAATAATAGCCCTGAGCATTATCACAGCCAAGCTCCAGAAGCCTCTTTCCCTCTTCAGGATTCTCAACGCCTTCAGCAATTATTCGCATCTGCAGTCTGTTGGCTATATTGATTATACTCTCTATAAGTATATGTGACTTCTCGTCATGTCCGAGCTTTCTCACGAAGCTCTGGTCGATCTTAACCTCATCGGCATTTATATTATGGATCAGAGAAAGTGATGAATATCCTGTTCCGAAATCGTCAATACTTATCTTGAAGCCGTTTCCCTTAAGGATATGCACAAAATCCATAAGCCTGTTGATCTCCGATTCCTTGGCCGACTCTGTGATTTCTATCTCTATCATCGTACTGTCAATATTATTATCCCTTATAGCAGTGATTATCCTCTTTTCTATGTCAGGGATAAATATATTTTTCTTGGAGAAATTAACCGATATTACCGGAACCTCGATTCCAAGCTTACGCCATTTATTGATACATCTGCAGGTCTGAACAAGCATGGACATGTCCAGTTCAGGGATCATTCCCTTTCTGTCCAATAGAGGTATAAAATCACTCGGAGCAATGATGCTGTCATTATGAAGCCATCTGCAGAGTGCCTCAAGTCCGAGCAGTTCACCAGTCTGCATATTTACCTTAGGCTGGAAGAAAGGAACAAATTCGCCTGCCGAAAGTGCATCAGGAAATGCTGCAACGATCTGATGGTTATGACTGATGACATCAGACAGTTCCGCATTAAATATGACCAGATCCTTCTTAAGTATGGTCTTACCGACTATACAGGCCGTACTCGCTTCCTCAAGCTTCGTTCCGAATTCTCTGATATCGGTATCTGAAACACCTATACGGAATGAAAATCTGTGACTGTTATTTCTGAGTCCCATCAGGCCATCGACCTTAACACTTTTAAGGCGGTCAAGCAAAACATCAAGATTCTCTCTTCTTACATAAAATGCAAAATTATCACCGCCGACACGGCATACGCCCTCGTCTTCTCTGACATATCCCTGAAGCGTCTGAGCCAGCTTTCCGACAGCAAAGTCGCCAAGGTGAACACCGCCTCTGTCGTTTATGAATTTGAAATTCTTAACATTTCCGTACAGAACCACATATTCGGTATCAGGATATTTCGCAACGCTCTGCATATATTTAGCGCCAAGCGATTTAACATTCATGATGCCGGTCTGAGTATCATGAGTTTCCGCAAAGTCAAGCATGGCTCTCATATTCTGGCGGCTCACAAGGAGATAGATGGTATCTGCAAGAAAAGCACAGACTTCCTCATCAATATCCTTTTCTTCAACTCCTGCTCTGAATTCTATGATAGCATGGACATACTCACTGTTTTCGAAATAATATGTGTATCTTCTTTTGATATCACTTTCCGCTTCTTCCGAATAAAGTTCGTAAACTCTGTATTTTGAAGGTTCCTCTTCGCCTTCGCCAAGTCCCCTGTATCCCTCTGAATCAAACTCCAGATCGTAATACATTTTTACAACATTGAGAGCCTTGCACAAAGTTTCAAAATCTTCCGGTGTGAGAGGTCTCTCAGTTGCACTCCTCGCAATACTGTATAATTCTTTCTCAATCTCTCTTTTCATCCCACTCTTACCTTCTGTATATTATTCTGAAAATCCCCGTGTCACCTGATGATACCATGATCATCACCAATACATGCGCCGTTAAATCACGTAATTATTTCTTGATCACTGCACTGTTTCTGCAGGATATCAACCGTATGTGATGAAGCGCCGATAGTATCCTGCCTCTCACAGGTAGCAAGGTGGTATTTTAAATATTCCTCAAACGTTGCTTCGTCCATACTGTTAAGAACCGGTCTGATATAATCGGAAGGACCATCCGCAGCAATAAGCTTCACTCTCGACAGCCCGGTCTTTTCTTTCAGGCTTTCGATATCCTCAGTTCTGACATAATGATACAGATCCTTTTCATCCGATACCGTCCTGTAATCCTCTGTCAGCATCCCCTTATCAAGGCATTCCTTTATGTGCCCCTCCTTAAACGCATATGTTATAACCGCATATTCGTTCATAACATATGCCACCAGAATGAAGCCTCCTTTTTTGGTTACTCTCTTAGCTTCGGACAGAGCCTTCAACTGATCCTCCTCAGTAAACAGATGATACATCGGACCGAACAGAAGTGTCATATCAAAGCTCTCATCCGGGAATCTCGAAAGCTTCATGGCATTTCCCTGATAAGCTTCAACCAGACTGCTCTTCTGCTTCAATATGCCCAGATTATATCTTACTAGTTCAACTGCAGTAACACTGTAGCCTTCTTCTGCGAGAGGAATGGAATATGCCCCGGTACCTGCTCCGATATCCAGTATCCTGATACGCCCTTTTTCCGCTTCCGGTAATCCGTCACACAGCAACTCAAGATAATGATGGATATACTTCATGGTCGTTCTGTATTCCACCTGACCATGCCGTGATCTGAGGCGTTTATCCTCGTTAAATTTATTATAATATTTTTCTATCTCTGACTGTATTTTCATTACAGTTTCCAATCAACAGGACATGTTATGATCACAAAAAGGCATGATCTGTTCGTCCGTTTTTTTGATATTATACGTTTATCTCAGCTGTCAGTCCGAGCACATCCCTGTTCTCATCAAGCAGTGGCTGAATAACCTCACTGATGAATTCTTCAGTCTGCTGAGGTGCTCTTCCGACATATCTTTCAGGCTGCATAAGAGCCTTCAGTTCATCAAGAGTCATATTAAATGCAGGATCAGCAGCTATGAGTTCAAGAAGGTTATTCTCTTTACCCTCACGCTTAACATTTGCGCCTGCTTCCATAGAATAGGTTCTGATCTTCTCATGAAGCTCCTGCCTGTTACCGCCTGCCTTAACAGCATCCATCATAATATTTTCGGTTGCCATGAAAGGAATCTCTTCCATGAACTTCTTGTAAATAACCTTCTCGTATACAACAAGACCATCTACAACGTTCAGGCAGAGGTCAAGGATTCCGTCAACTGCAAGGAAGCCCTCCGGAACTGAAAGTCTCTTATTTGCAGAGTCATCAAGTGTTCTCTCAAACCACTGTGTTGAAGCAACGATTGCAGGGTTAAGAGCATCACACATTACGTAGTCTGCCAGCGATGCGATTCTTTCACTTCTCATCGGATTTCTCTTATAAGCCATAGCCGATGAACCGATCTGGTTCTTCTCGAACGGCTCCTCAACCTGCTTTAAGTGCTGAAGAAGTCTTATATCATTTGAGAATTTATGAGCAGTCTGAGCGATGCCTGAAAGCACATTCAGAACTCTCGAATCAACCTTACGTGTATAGGTCTGACCTGAAACAGGGAAGCAGTCATCAAAGCCCATCTTCTCTGCGATCATCTTATCCGCCTTACGGCATGCCTCGTGATCTCCGTCAAAAAGCTCAAAGAAGCTTGCCTGAGTACCGGTCGTACCCTTTGAGCCAAGCAGCTTAAGCTGGCTTATCATATAATCAGTATCCTGCAGATCCATATAGAAATCATGCAGCCAGAGAGTTGCTCTCTTACCAACTGTCGTTGGCTGAGCCGGCTGGAAATGAGTAAATGCTATGGTCGGCAGATCCTTATACTGAAGAGCAAACTTAGTCAGTTCATTTATTACGTTGAGAAGCTTCTTCCTTACAAGATACAGTGCTTCTCTCATGATAATAATATCCGTATTGTCTCCAACATAGCAGCTGGTTGCACCGAGATGAATGATTCCTGCTGCCTTTGGACACTGCTGTCCGTAAGCATAAACATGGCTCATAACATCATGTCTTACAAGCTTTTCACGCTCTTTAGCCACCTCATAATTAATATCCTCAACATGGCTCTTAAGCTCTTCTATCATCTCATCAGTAATACGAGGATTACCCTCGGTATCCTTCAGTCCAAGTTCCTTCTCTGTTTCAGCAAGAGCTATCCAGAGCTTTCTCCATGTAGTAAATTTCATATCCGGAGAAAAGATAAACTGCATCTCCTTTGAAGCGTATCTCTCCGAAAGCGGGCTGACGTACTTGTCGTTGTTCATTTTTATATCCTCTTCTTTTCTAAACAACCTGCAAATATAAACCGTTTATTTACAGGAATAGTATTATTCTATTTCGTCATTCTGATATTTTTAATTGATCCAGGTTTTTTAGGATGCTATTTTTCAGTTATGACGACATACACAATTATTTTACTACATAAAAACAACATACGCAAATACATTTAATGTATCTGCGTATGTTATTTTAACAAATATAAATACCGGTTTACGTGATTGTATCAAGAACTATTTCAGCCATCGCCTATCCGTGTCAGGGTACAACCTGTAATATGCCTGAACGATCTGTCCGCTTGGCTTATAGCCTATCCATACCTCAATCATATGATTATCTTCTCTTCTAAATATCATCCAGCAATCTGCATACTGTTTATATCTCTTCTTTGGATCCTTCGTCTTAGTATAGCTGAATCTGGCAGCATTTCCTTTATTACTCTTATTAAAGGTTTTGCTGTTAGCCGACTGTCCTATGTATGGATTAAATTCCTCAACGAAATTCCACTGTGCCTGTGCATTGTTCCATGCATTTTTGAACTCATAATTCTCATCGTTGTAAATAAACTGCCCTCTTGCCCACGCAAGAAATTCACCCTTATAGGTTTCACCGTTTGCATACAAAGTATAAAGAGCATTACCTGTGCTGTTCTCCCATGCCCCCAACACCTCCGAGTCTGCGGTAGCAAGTGTTACTTCAGCAGCCTTATATATAGTTTCTGCCGCCGCAACATCCTTCTGTTTTCTAGCCTTCTCAATATACCTGATAATAGACAGACCGACAATAGCCGTAAGAATAGCCATAATAGCAACAGCTATCATAAGTTCAACAAGAGTGAAACCTTTATTATTCTTTTTTAATAATCCTGATTTTTTCATAAGCATCTACCCGAATATAAACCAACAAAAGGATGCCATCTTTCATGACACCCTTTTGTAATATATTATACTATATTCATAATACACAAATAATATAAAATACTGCAGCTGGCTGTCATGTTAAAGACCCTATAGCTTTGCGTCACAGGATTTCTCCTGCTTTGCCTAAAATTAATTATATAAAATATAACTATATAAAGATTATAACTCAGATTAATAAATAATTCAAGAAAAATTTACAAATTGTTCATATTTTTTTACGGTTGCCCACTTCTGTACAGCCCTCATAATAATTACTTATTTTTCTCATCATAGGTACTCTTATCATTCAGTACCAGAGACAAGGCCTTATGAATATTATCGGCCCTGACCTCCTTAAAGATTCCGCCCTCTTCTCCGTCAAGAGTCCACGCAACAGGCTTCTCAGTGATCACCTTAACACTCTTGGCCTTGGTATGATATATAAGCTTTGAATCCATCTTATTAGTGAGGATTGACTTAAGTATCTTAGCCAGTTCAAATGGACTCTTTGGCTTCTTGATGAAAAGGCACTCAAATTCACCATCACAGAAGGATACATCTCTCGGACCGATAAGTTTCATTCCGCCAACTGAAAGTGAATTGGTTATCTGTCCGTATAAGAACTCTCCCTTGATCACCTTATCATCAAGCTTCGCAGCGACATTAACCGGATCTATTCTGGACAGTTCCTTAAAGGCCTCCAGTATATAAGCAGAATGTCCGAGCATATTTTTCAACTTCTGAGGTGTGGAATAGGAAATATCAGTAAATATACCAAATGCGGCAACATAGATGAAATTACGTCCGCCGAAGCTTCCGACATCAACAGGACACACTGTTCCCTTCACGATATCTCTGGCAGCCTTAACGGGATTCATGCTGAGCCTGAGGCTCTTTCCAAAATCATTGGTGGAACCGCATGGTATATATCCCAGCGGAACAGTTATCCCTTTTTCTCTCAGCTTCATAAGTCCGGTAACTGTATTATCTAGTGTTCCGTCACCACCGGCACAGACTATCATATCATAATCTGCCCCCATCTTCTCTACGCACAGAGCCGCATCGTTTGCATTCAGCGTCGGATGAAACTCCACATGATAACCGGCCTTCGTAAATATGGTTATCATCTCAAATATTTTATTCTTAACAACTTTCTTACCTGCCTTTGGGTTAACCAGAAACAGCATTCTCTTCATATCATTATGCCCCCGCGCTTCTTTTCTTGATCACTTTTTTATCAGCCCAACAACATACTTACTATTATCATTAAATATTTTTATCTCTTCTGGCCATATACCTGTCAAAGCCCTTCTTACGAAGCTTGCAGGCCGGACAGTGTCCACAGCCTTCTCCCATTATACCATTATAACAGGTCAGTGTCATGTCCTTTATTATTTCGAGCCCGCCAAGGCTGTCAGCCAGTTCCCAGGTCTCCTCTTTATCGATCCACATAAGCGGCGTGATGATCTCAAATTCATAATCCATCGCGAGATTGAGTGTTGCATTTAGCGATTTGATAAATACATTTCTGCAATCAGGATAGCCGGAAAAATCACTCTGCGATACACCCGTGATAATATCATTTATCCCGAGCCCCTTTGCATATATTGCCGCATAGGTGAGGAACAGAAGATTTCTTCCTTCCACAAATGAATTTGGAGTTCCGCTCTCCGGAGCCTCCTCATCCACCTTGATCTCCGCTCTTGTCAGCGAATTCGGGGCAAGCTCCGACAGAAGAGACATATCCATGATTTTCTGTCTTACACCGAATTTTTCGCATATTGCCGCTGCACATTCAAGTTCCTTCTTATGTCTCTGATTATAATCAAATGAAACCGCTTCAACAGTTTTATATTTCTTAAGTGCCCACAGGAGGCAGGTTGTACTGTCCTGTCCGCCACTGAGTACCACAAGTGCCGCATCCTTATTCTTCATATCATTATCCTCACATTAATACTCATTTTTTAACATTATCGCTAACTGTCCCGATGTATCCATCATTACACGGCTACAGCAAACTACTATCTCATCATCATGATCAGTCGGTCTCTGACCTCGGTATCCTTATCAAATACTCCTCTCAGTGTCGTTGTAAAGGTTGATGAAGCTCTGTTCTTTATACCTCTTGCAGTCACACAGCTGTGCTTTGCCTCAATTATGACCGCAACATCAGGCGAACCTGTTGCCTTCTCCATAACCTCGGCGATATCAGAACCAATCCTCTCCTGAAGCTGCAGACGTCTTGTTACCATATCAACTATCCTGACTATCTTGCTGAGACCTATAACTCTGTCTCTCGGGATATAAGCTACAGATATCTTCATATCATACATGAGAGCGATATGATGCTCGCAGTAGCTGAAAGCCTCGATATCCTTCAGAAGGACTATATCATTTTTGCTTCTGGTTTCCGGAGCTTCGAAGGTCTTGCTGAACATTTCCGCAATCTCATCATTGGTATAGGAAATACCGGCAAATACTTCCTCGTACATCCTCGCAACTCTGTCCGGTGTCTCGCGAAGTCCTTCCCTTTCAGGATCCTCGCCGATTGCAAGAAGTATTCCCTTTATATGCTCTTTTATCTTTTCCTTATCTACTGCCATTTTTTCTTCCTCTCAAAAAATATTATTTATAAATTATACTTCAACAAATCAGTTATAATTCCACATTCAGCAATCAAATGAATATGATCAAATCTCATCAAATACAGCTACAGAACAGCCTCATCTATTCACACACCACGTTTATCGGAATCCCAGATGAATTTATGCATCTGAAGCTGCAGTCTCACATCATTCAGTTTATGTTCTGTCATAAACTCCACTATTTCTTCAGGCTCTATCCTGCCAAATACGGCACTCACATATACCATACATTTTTCTGTCAGATTATATTCATCAATTACCTTCAGCATGGAATCGAGATCATTTCTGTCCGAAACCACAAACTTTATGGTATCAGCACTGCGGATCGATTCGAAATTCTGAAGGTTCATCGTCCTTTCCATTCCGCTGCCGGGACACTTATAATCAACAGTAAAGCTGATATTGTCAGGCACTGAAGCATAATACTCCTTTAGCGGAACCGCTCCGTTTGTTTCAATCTCAACCCTAAGCTCCTTATCCTCTCCTAGAATGATAAGCAGTTTATCAATATCCTTCTGAAGCATCGGTTCTCCGCCGGTCAGAGTAACATTTTTGATACCTGTTGCTTTGATATAATCATATATTTCTTCTGCTGACATATATTCGCACTCAGCCGTGTCGTCACACGCCCAGAGCGTATCACAGTAATTACATCTGAGATTGCAGCCCCTGAATCTGATAAATACGGCCAGCTCTCCTGCACGCCTCGATTCACCATTTATGCTTATGAACTTTTCTACAACACTGAAACGTTCCATATTCCTTACCACTCTAGTCAGCCATATAGCTTGCCACATTATTCGGTGTTTCATAAACCGATGCCTTGAGGACACTGTAGCCTTCCTCAGCCATATTATCGAAGAAATATCTGGCAAGGTTTTCTGCTGTCGGACGGAACGGGAACTCAATTATCCTGAAGCCTTCCTCCTTCATCGCATCCATTGTAGCAGGCTTAAGACTGCCCTCCTCAATAAGAAGACTGTGATCAAGCATCTTGGTCAGTTTTCTGAGACTCTTTTTAAGTTCAGAGAAATCAACCACCATTCCGCGGTTCGAACCGCTTTCCTTTAATTTATCTCCCTTTACCTCTATGGTAACGGTCCATCTGTGGCCATGGATATTAGCGCATTTTCCATCATAGTCCTTCAGAAAGTGTGCGCTGTCAAAATCTGATTTCGTAGATAATATATACACTCGAGATACTCCTTTCAAAACCAATCAATCAGCTCCGAAAAAGCCTATTTCATAACTATTCTCAAAATAATCATAATCCTATTTTTCATAACTTCGTAATGAATATAAAAGGGGTGCAGTTTTCTGCACCCCAAAAAAGCATACACTATGATCAGTGATAAGCCCTAGTTTTGATAAAGCAGGATGGTGCAAATGAACTGCTGTTTTTTAATTATACTCCGAGGAAATTCTTTACAACGCTTTCCATCTCTTCCTTGTCACATACTGTCTTATGGATGATCTCTGCATTTCTGATCTCCTCAACAGCATTCGGAACCTTAACTCCTGAAAGCTTCTCAAGCTCATCAACAAGCTCGAAGTCACCCTTTGCATCATAAGCAGGGTCAATAGCTGTAAGAACGCTTCTTGTAAATTTGTATGGACTTGCGGTTGATGCTATAAGTGTTACTGTATCATCACCTGTCTCAGCCTTATATTTGTCATAAACCTTTGAAGCAACAGCTGTATGTGTATCCATGATATAGCCATCTTCGTTATACACAAGTTTGATCTGATCTGCCACTTCCGCCTCAGTTGCAAAGCCGCCAAAGAACTTGTCAAGCTTCGCCTTCATATCATCTGTTATATCATATCTTCCGGTCTCGTTGAGTGATTTCATAAGAGCAGCGTTCTTCTCAGAATCATCACCTGCGATATGATAGATAAGTCTCTCAAGGTTACTTGAAATAAGAATATCCATTGACGGAGAGCTTGTAAGAATAAACTCTCTGTTTCTGTCATAGACACCTGTTGTGAAGAAATCATAGAGAACCTTATTATCGTTTGAAGCACAGATAAATTTCTTTACAGGAAGTCCCATAAGGCTTGCATAATAAGCTGCAAGGATATTTCCAAAGTTGCCTGTTGGAACTACGATATTTATCTCATCTCCCGCTGCTATCCTTCCCTCAGCGATAAGTCTTGTATAAGAATAGATATAATAAACCATCTGAGGCACAAGGCGTCCGATATTGATTGAGTTTGCAGAAGAGAACTGGAAGCCCTTCTCGTCAAGATATGCTGCAAGAGCCTTATCCTGGAACATCTTCTTAACACCTGTCTGAGCATCATCAAAATTGCCTGTGATACCGGCTACAAAGGTATTTTTACCCTTCTCTGTAACCATCTGCTTCTCCTGAACAGGGCTTACACCATTCTTAGGATAAAATACAGCTATTCTTGTTCCCGGAACATCTGCAAAGCCTGCAAGAGCAGCCTTTCCCGTATCACCGGAGGTAGCTGTAAGGATAACTATCTCATTCTTAATACTGTTCTTCTTTGCAGAGGTTGTCAGAAGATACGGAAGGATTGAAAGAGCCATATCCTTAAAAGCAATTGTCTTGCCGTGGAAAAGTTCTATATAATTTGCTTTGTGATGATTTACAACAGGAGCAATAAGCTCTGTATCGAACTTACTGTCATAAGCGCTGCTAATGCAGTGCTTAAGTTCCTCTTCAGTGAAATCCGTAAACATAAGTTTCATTACTTCAAATGCAACCTCGCGGTAATCCATCTTTACAAGCTCATCAAAGCTCTTGTCAAGAGCAGGGATGCTTTCCGGAACAAAAAGTCCGCCATTCTCTGCAAGTCCCTTAAGGATTGCCTCTGATGCAGTTGCTGTCTCGTTATTATTTCTTGTACTTCTGTAGATCATGATATCTGTCCTTTCATTTATGTCCCTTTGCGCCGCATATATTTAAAATGCCAGCGCAATACTATTTCTTGTTTTTCTTTCCTGAGTTCTTGCCCGAACCCGACTTATCTGACTTGTCGCTCTGATCAGTCTTATCATTCTTGTCTGACTTATCATTCTTGTCTGATTTATCAGCCTTGTCAGTCTTGGCCGGTTTCCTGCTCTTATCGGTTTCTGTATTTTTATCCGATTTCTCAGATGTCTCTTTTTTCTCAGGTTCCGCTGTCACAGACTTATCGGACTTACTGTTCTTATCTTTGTCATTCTTATCCAACTTTTCATTTTTAGCAGACTTTTCAGCCTTACTGGTCTTGTCTGATTTTTTCTCAGTTTTATCTGTCTTATCGGCTTTCTCAGTCTTCTCAACTTTCTCGGTCTTAGCCATGTCAGCCTTAGTTTTTTCCTTCTTAGGCTTAGCCGGCTTCTCCTGCTCTGCTTCGACAGTAACTGCCTCAGCAGGCTCATCCTTCTTCTTGAGAGCGTTAACTCTCTCCTCACCCTCTCTGAGCAGTCTCTCACGCTCCTCAGGAGTAAGAGGTACAAGAATAGGATCAATATACTGCGACTCGTAGTATCTGTAAAGAGCTTTGTATTCTTCACTGAAGTTATCGTTTGCATGACCATGCATCTCATCAAATTCACGATCACCTTTGATTCTCTTAATGATATGCAGAGAAATATTTGCCGAATGAGATGTTATCCTCTCAAAGCTGTTCAACAGATCGAAGAGGTAAACGCCACCCTCGATGCTGCAGTTACCATCCTGAAGTCTCTCAACATGGTGAGACTTGATAACCTCAACAAGCTTTTTGATTACTTCGGAAAGCGGTTCAACTCTTACCGACTGACTCATATCATCCTTCAGGAATGAGTCAAATGTCATTTTCAGAGCATATCCTGTTGATGCGATCATTGTATCAACTTCTCTATGACCCTCAGGTGAGAAATGGAACCCGCCTTCATTCTTATCTCGTGCGATATAGGCTATACTCATACAATGGTCGCCCATACGTTCAAAGTCACTTATCGAATTAAGTATCTCCGCGACAACCAGCTTATCATCATCAGTCAGTCTCTTACGATCGATCTTGATTACGTATGAGGAAAGCACAGTTTCACATTTATCGATAAAGTTCTCATTCTGTTCAAGCAGAGGAAACATATCCGCATCATATGAGTAGATCATATCCGTTGCGGTCTTATAATTCCATAGTATTGCTTCACCCATCTTGATAATGAGATTCTTGCACTGTTCAACAGCGATAGTCGGAGTTTTAAGAATCATCTCGTCAAGCTTTGCAAGCTCTTTGTCCTGCTCCGGAACCTCTTCGGTTCCCACGATCTTTTCAGCAACTCTCGATACCCACTCTGTCAGGAACAGAAGCACAACACTTGTTATTACATTGAACATAAGGTGAATTGTCGCGATATCACCTCTGTTAACCGTATTTTCAAAGAACGGTATTCCAACCGTATAGTATATAAGGTAAATGATTGCCATTGAGACAAAAGCACCAAATACATTGAAAAATATGTATCCTACGGAAACCTTTCTCGCCTTCTTATTTGAACCAAACAGGCTGAGAACAACCGGCATACATTTACCGACGTTAATACCTATGATAAGCGGAATTGATATCCCGTATGTAATGGTTCCCGATGCAGAAAGTGCCTGAAGAATACCGACAGATGCATTTGAACTCTGGATAACCGCTGTAATAATAAGGCCTGCAAGAAGTCCCAGGAACGGATTGCTGAAGTTCGAGAAGAACGACTGGAATTTAGCCGATTCTTTCAGCGGCTCAAAAACCTCCTCCATGAGTGTCATACCATAGAAGAGCATTCCGAGTCCAACCATGATACCTGCAATCTGCTTAGGCTTCTTCTTTTTGCCAAACAGCATTATAAAAGCTCCGATGCCGGCAAGCATTGGTGCAAAGGAAGACGGTTTGATAAGCTGGAGGAAAATATTATCCGAGCTGACATCACCGAGTCTCAGAATCTGAGCAGTCACAGTACTACCTACATTTGATCCAAATACAACCGGCAGCGCCTGAACAAGCTTCATGATACCTGCATTTACAAAGCCGCTGAGCATGATGGTTACAGCAACCGAGCTCTGGATAACAGCAGTTACTCCGGTACCGAAGACCCAGCCCTTAATCCTGCCTCCTGCCTTGCTTCTTCCGGTCGTAACCTTCTCAAGGATTCTTTCGAGTCCCGATCCGGCAAGTTTCTCCAGAGATGAACACATAAGGCTCATACCATAGAGGAAGAGTCCAAGTCCGCCAAAAAGTTGTATTACCGACATAATATTCATTCAATCATTACCTCAACGTGTAATCGAAATATAGTTAAAAATGCGCATACAGATGTACTATATCATAAATATATCATGTACGTCTATCTGTTTTTTAGTTGTTGAAGAAACAATGTTGGTGGTGGAAACAAGCCATGTGTTCTTGATGCGCCTCGATACAAGCCATGCTCTGTTCTTGACGCTATTGCGTCAAGAACAGAGCCGAAGGCGCCGTATAACATAAAAATAAGAGATGCAGTCCGGTATGCAAGCACCCCGCCTGTATCTCTTATTTTTATGTTGCATGGCTTGTTTCTAAAGCTTTACTTTGCGTAAACCTGAACGGTTCTTCTGCCGTAGTTAAGGGCTTCCTGATGCGAATCGAAGTAGATATCAATTCTGTGGCCGCCGATTGCACCACCTACGTCTTCAACTACATATGTATGTCCATCGATGACAAGCTCTGTACCAAATGGGAAGATGCTTGTATCTGCAGCAATTGTTCTTCCTGCCGTACAGTAAGTACCGCTTGCTGTTATACCATCTGTCTTGCCGCAGCAATATGCACATGAACAATATGCTGTTGCAACGAACTCACCAAGGTATTCGCCTGATGCCTGATCAGATTCAACTTCAACCTTCTCTACAGTTTCTTCTGTCTTGGTCTCTGCTTTGTTCTCAGCCTGTACTGTCTCTGTGGATTTCTGAGCCTTAGCAAGTTCCTCTTTTCTCTTCTCTTCCTCTACTCTTGCCTTCTCTTCTGCTTCCTTACGAGCCTCTTCCTCTTTCTCAGCCTTCAGTTTCTGAAGAGCAAGCTTATTCTTCTCGTCATTATCCTTGGCAAGAAGCACTGCCTCGTAATTCTTCTCGGAAACCTCGATCTTGGCATACTGATCAGATTCGAATCTCTGAGCAACCATCTCTTCATAGGAAATCCTGTCTGTTATATCATTAGTAGCCGCTTCGGCCTTGATATCTGATATTGAAAGCATTCTGCCGTCAGAAGGAACATCATTTGTCTTAGCAGCAGTAACAGAAGTAAAACATATAGCACTGAGTGCTGATATTACTGCAACGCTCTGAATCTTCTTGGAATACTTCCTGGCAAATTTTCCTGTAAAACTCTTAACGGATCTTACGGCTTTAATATCATTGATATCAAAATCCTTGTCAAACTTCATATAAATCTCCTTTGTTTGAGTCAATTGTTAATCAACATTTCGAAAATGTTACAAAACAATTAATTTTTTCAGGTAATGCACATTATATTCTTAATTTATCATTTGGTCAAGTGTTTTAGACGTTTTTTGTTAAATATCACCAAAACAGTCTATATTTTTGTACTCTTTTTCGATGTTTACATGGGATTATCACCAAAAAAATACCCTTCTCTGCGAAAAAAATCCATTCTGCAGAGAAGGATAAATTGTTAATACTTTCTTATGATTTACTTAATCTGCCCGTATCATTTATATCTGTCTTCAAATTCTTCAACCGAAATCGGCCTTGCGAAATGATAGCCCTGAAAGAGCTTACAGCCCATTTCCGCAAGTACTCTGTGCTGCCTTTCAGTCTCGACACCCTCAGTAAGTGACTCGATTCCGAGTTCCTTCGCAAGCTGAATGATATTACGGATTATTGTAAGCGCCCTATCTATATAATTGTCATTTCTGAGGAACATCATATCGATCTTCAGAACATCAACCGGCATCTCCTTCAGCATATTGAGTGAAGAATATCCGCTTCCGAAATCATCCATTTCCACGATAAACCCGATACTCTTAAGTTCCTCAAGTATTCTGTTTCGCATTGAGGTATCATTTATCATCATAGACTCGGTAATCTCAACCCTAAGCCTTGCAGGGCTCACGCCATATTCATTGACATAGCGTTTAAGCGTCATAGGAACATCCATAAAATAGAAATCCTTCGGAGAAATATTAACCGATACAAACATGTCCCTGCCGCTTTTTCTCCACCTTGCAAGTATCTCACAGGCTGATCTCCACATATATCTGTCAACATCCGCGATAAGACCGTTCTTCTCAAATACAGGAACGAACTTCGAAGGTGACATTAGACCGTATTCCGGATGTTTCCATCTAACGAGAGCCTCTGCACCTACTACCTTACCGTTCACATCAACTATAGGCTGAAGATAAGGAACAATCTCCTTATTTCTGATTGCTTCGGAAGCCTCCTGCGTTATCTTCTGATCCCACAGAACCTTGCTTCGCATCTCATCATCATAATATGCGATATGCTTCTGAAAATCTTCCTTAATGGTCTTAAGAGCCATATGAGCTCTGTCGAACATAACCGACACATCAATATTTTTATCAACTATCTCATATATTCCGAAGTGGATCTGAACATGATGTGACTTTTCACCTTCTTCAACCATGAAGGTTGAAAGATCATTCTCCACCCTCTTCTTGTCGAAATCAGTCGTCAGAACACATATACCAAAGGTGTCTCCTGCAAGTCGTCCGGTGATACCGCTTCCGGAGAAGCTGGTTCTGAGCCAGTTGGCGATGCACTTGATCGCATAGTCTCCGAAATCACTGCCGAAAACATCATTGACCATCTTGAAATTTCTTACATCCACAAACCCCACCATATACTTCTTCTCACTGTGGGAATTGATGAGTTTTTTTACTCTTTCATAAAGGTATTCGCGATTATAAAGTCCTGTAAGGCGGTCATGAGTCGCACTGTACATCTCCTGCCGAAGCGTCCTCTGTTCTTCAGTATTATCACGAATACTGATAAGGGAACCTGATATCTTATTTTTATCGAAGGTCATGGTTTTCTTCTCGATGGCATAGTATTTCATACCATCCTCACTCAAAACCATCTTCTGAAGATTCCAGTTATCACTGTCATCCTCAATACTTCCAAATTTTTCTATCAGTTTTGGAGAAACCTCATCGAGCTGATCATCTTTTATACCGACAAATCTCTTGGCCGGAGCATTCGCCCATATACATTTATGTGTTCCGTCGAAGAAAAACATCATTTCCGGCATCTCGGAAACAATATCACCAAGCATCCTGTCCAGAAGTCTCATCGGTCTGTAGAACAGTGAAAAATAGAATGTCAGGATTCCGAATATACCGATACCTATCATGGATCTGTCTATAGGAGTTCTAGAGAAGATCATGATCGTCTGCCAGAGTATACCTATCATAAGAGAAATAAATATAACAACATATTTCTCCGCATATATCTTCGGTGTATGGATCATTATCCTGAAAAGCAATACTACAGCCCAGAGAATAATGCCGTAGCATACAAACCTGTGGAAGGTTAGTCCCATATAAGGCACAAGTCTGTAATAAGGATAACCGCCAATGATCAGTTTTTCAGTTGTAAATGCATGTCCTGTTAATGGATTTAAAAGAAGCTGAACAACGTCAACCACAAGAATGATCAGCGTAGCACATCTTACGGCCAGGTTCGGACACGGAAGATTGCAATAGACAAATATAAAGAGCAATATCGCCGCCACTATGACGTCCATACCTGTAATAAAAATATAGCATCCTATATTTGAAAACACTTTATTTCCGGAAACAACTATAACCAGATTACCTATGATCGGCTGCATGGTTGCAAGTAGCAAAACATAGACCGTCTTGCCTATCGCCTTAGGTGAACGTCTCGCATAGAAGGCCGAAATAAGAAGTATTAAGAGTACTACACAAAATGCCAGAGAAAAGAATATTCTCATGTGACCACCCCATTACATACCCAATAGTCGTTTGCTGTTATTTGAAAATATATCTGATACCTATCTCATTATCTCCCAGTTTTACCTCAGCCACAGCACCACTGATAACAGGCATCTGTGGTGGCAGATGACCGATATCAGTATCCATCACTATCGGAACCCCAAACTCACCGATTATGTCTGTAACCGCATTATACTGATCAACTCCGAACATCTCCTCACCAAAGTGAAGAGGTCTGCCGATAAGGAAGCCCTTCGCATACTTAAACCAGCCTGCTTCTCTCATGTGGAAGAAGGCTCTTCGCATATCCATAGGATTAAGGTCACAACATTCAAGGAACCAGATAAATCCATCATTCTTATACTTCTCAAGAAAATCCGTCGTTTTATCAAAACGTGTGCCCAAAAGATTACACAGGCAGTCAACACAGCCTCCGATGAGACGGCCGGTGAATCTTGTACCGTTAATATTATCAGGAACAAATACTCTCTGGTGATAATCCTCAGTGAGATTATATGGTGCGAGAGGATGCTCCTCATCCTTAATTCCTTCCTTCTCCCACTTCGGATAATTACGTACCTCACTGAGTTCTCCGCAAAGAAGTTTAAATGCATCTTCAAGAGAATCGGACAGTGGTTCCATACCAAAGCTTGATGCACAAGGTCCGTATACAGCCGCAGTATCAAGTATTGTATTCATAAGATAAGTAATATTCGTATTATCGGAATACCCCATAAACCACTTTGGCGACGCTTTCTGAAGACTCTCCCAGTCAATAAACGGAAGTATCTCACACATAAGTTCTCCGCCGCCGCAGGATATCATGATATCGGAATCAGCTGATGAATATACATCACAGAACTCAGCAGCACATTTTTCAGGCGTATTGCTGATGCCGATTCCTTCTCCCGCATAACAGTTGGGACCAAGAACAGTCTTATACCCCCGGTCAGAAAAAAGCTTCAGTGCATTATCAAAAGCACTCTTATATGGTTCAATATTACAGCCGAAGGATGGTGCGGCGAAACCTATGGTACCACCCTCTTTTAAAAACTCCGGATATCTCATTTTTGCATAATTCTCCATAATAAAAAGATATATATATTTTACTTGATTTCAGCCATTTTTTCAAGAAAATACATATATCTTTTCGTCGTTTTTCGATGTCCTGTAATTTATGATTTCGACGGATAATAAATCAACCAGCGCTAAATATTATGTTAACTTTATTGTGTTTTACGTAAATCTTTTTCAACTTTATGTTAACCAATATATAACGTGCTGATTTACCATCTGGCAACAACCTTAAAACTTCTCTCTTCCTCATCGACAGTTATCTTTCTCCTCTCGATATCACGAATATCGATGAATCTTCCCGATCCGATTTCAAGAAGAACCCGCTCTATGGATAGTGCGTCTCCCTGGAGCTCCATCTCAACCGATCCGTCATAATTATTTCTGACCCACCCCGTCAGACCGTAGGCTCTTGCGGCGTTCTTCGCCGTATATCTGAAGCCCACACCCTGTACATCGCCCCGGAATACGAAATGCTCTCTGACCTTCTTCAGATCATTCCCGGTATTTTTAGTTTTGTTGTTCATATTATTAAAAAACATTTTGACCTATTCTCTACAGATTGCTCTTATCCATAATCGGATCAAATTATATGCATCCACATTGATATATCAGTATCAGGCTGCTAAACTCTAAGCTTGGTGCCCTTATTACCTGGTTTGCATAGTTTGATTCTAGAGAAAGCCACATCACCTATCATTGCATCGGTATTTGCGCCTATCTCAGCCTCTATCAGTTTATCGTCGTCAGCCAGCTTGATAAGCTTGACGCCGCCGGCGCCCTTACCCTGAACTGAGATATCTCCGGCTTTGACTCTCACAAAGAATCCCTTTTCAGATCTCACTGCAACAAAATCATTTTCCTCTGCAGGTCTTACCATAACAGGTACGTCACCGGCCTTAACAGCTGCTACCTTCTTCCTGGTAACATCAAACTGCGCGCCCTCGGTCCTCTTGGCACGACCGTTGTCGGTTACAAATACAAGATCACTCTTAATGATGCATGAAAGTGCATCGATAAATACAACATTTTCATCCGACTCCATCTCACAGAACTCAAATATCTGTATACCCTTGTCGGACAGTTTACCGAAGATGCTGTTACTCTTACCGGTCTGTTTCTTCGCCTGTTTCTTCACAAGATCCGAAATCTTGATGATATAAGCAAAGCCCTTGTCGGTAAAGGCAATAAGCCTGTCATCGGTCATCGTATTTACGGAGAAGCGGTAATCCTTCTGTATCTGCTCAACATTCTTGTCGTAGATGTTCTTATCGATACACTTAAGATAATAGAATCTGTCAAGAAGCACCGAAATCTCAACCGGCTTCTCCTCAGCCTTCTTAACCTTAATCTCACCGAGATCCTCTATCTTCGTCATTCTCGGCTTGGCGAACTTCTTCAGTTCCTCCATATCCTCTATCATCTGACGACGCATCTCAGCCTTGCTTCCGAGCAGTTTCGAATACTTTTTGATAAGTCTCTCAGCCTCGGCAAGTTCCTTCTTAAGAGCCTCTATCTCGAGACCGATCAGCTTTGAAAGTCTCATTGCAAGGATGGCATCTGTCTGCTTCTCTGTAAAATGCAGTTCCTTGGCATCCTGCTCAGAGCCCTTATATCTGAACTTTATGCCCTCAGTCTCACCTGTCATAAGACACTTCTTGGCAACAGCAACAGTCTTGGAGCCGCGGAGTATCTCAATGATAAGGTCGATAACATCAACCGCCTCAAGAAGTCCTTCCTTGATCTCCTTCACGTCCGTCTGCTCCGCAAGAAGCTTGGTGTATTTTTTATTGTAAATATCAGTCTTAAAGTCGGTATAAAGCTTAAGTATCTTTCGAAGGCCCATTACCTCAGGCTTACGGTTGTTGATACAGTTTATATTTACGCCGTAGGTATCCTCAAGTCCTGCCTTCTTGTATAGGATGTTGATTATATTCTCAATCTCCTCATCGGTAGTACCCTTCTTGACATCGATAGCCAGGCACTCGCCGTCCTTATCGCCTCTGTCAGCTATGTCCACAACCTGCGGAAGTTCTCTGTTTCTGACAAGCTCGGCAACAGTGTTGAGGAACTTCTCAGTACCGTTTATCATCGTGAAAGGAAGCTCGGTAACGCAGATAGACTTTCTGCCGTGACCGATGTCTCTGATCTCAACCTTGCCTCTGACACGAAGCTTACCGAGACCGGTTTCATAGATTGAGAGAAGGTTTTCTCTTGATGTATTGATGATTCCGCCTGTTGCGAAATCAGGTCCCTTGATTATATCAAGAAGCTCATCCGTTGTAATATCCGGATTGTTCAGATATGCGATAGTTCCGTCAATAACCTCGCCAAGGTTGTGTGTAGGTATATTTGTTGCCATTCCGACAGCGATACCCATCGAACCGCTGACGAGAAGATTCGGAACCTGAAAAGGAAGATAGGTCGGCTCCATCTCGGTTCCGTCAAAGTTCGGAATAAAATCCTCCTTGCAGAACTTGAGGTCCTTCATGCAGGCCTCTTCCGTATATTTGGAAATACGTGCCTCCGTATAACGCATCGCAGCCGCTCCGGAACCGGAAACATCACCAAAATTTCCGTGAGGATCGACAAGCGGTATCGGAAGCTTCCAGTTCTGGGCAAGGTTTACAAGACCCTCGTAGATCGAGCTGTCGCCGTGAGGGTGGTATTTACCCATTGTATCGCCTACGATACGGGCACATTTTCTGTGTGGTGTATCTGAAGATGTGAGCTCTGATAAAGAATACAGTATTCTTCTCTGAACCGGCTTTAAGCCGTCCCTTACATCGGGAAGAGCTCTCTCTGTTATAACTGACATTGCATAATCGACATAGGACTGGCCCATTTCGGACTCGTAGTCGACTGCACTTATTTTTTCGGCCATATTCACTCCTTCATTATCTATTCTCTCGGAGCCTGTGATGTATATACCCCTTCAGTTGTAGCTAAAATACGCCTTCAGGGGTATATACATCACGGCTCCTGCCATAGTATTTCAATATAACATAAACAATAATTCAGTCGTTCATAGAGCTTTATCAAGTATCTATGTTCGCTTCGCGGCTGTGCTTTTCGATATAGCTGCGGCGTGGGGCGACATCATTGCCCATCAGGGTGTGAGTGATTGCTGTTGCCTCAGCCATACTGTCGATGGAAACCTGCTTCAGAAGTCTGTTATTAACATCCATTGTTGTTTCAAAGAGCTGATCGGCATCCATCTCGCCGAGACCCTTGTAACGCTGGATCGTAAACTTCTTGGTATGTGTTGCTCTGTATTTTTCAAGTTCGGTATCCGAATAAAGGTATTTGATATTCTTGCCCTCACCGACTCTGTAAAGCGGTGGAATAGCTATATAAATATGTCCCTCATTGATAAGATCCGGATAAAATCTGTAGAAGAAGGTAAGCAGGAGTGTTGCGATATGAGCGCCGTCCACGTCCGCATCGGTCATAATGATGATCTTACCGTAATTAAGCTTCTCTATGTCGAAATCGTTTCCGTAGCCCTGCATGAAGCCGCAGCCGAAGGCATTGATAAGCGCCTTGATCTCTGCATTTTCAAGAACCTTGCTGACCGGAACCTTCTCAACGTTCAGTATTTTTCCTCTGAGAGGAAGGATGGCCTGGTATCTTCTGTCTCTCGCAGACTTTGCGGAACCGCCTGCGGAATCACCCTCGACTATGAAGAGCTCGCATTTTGCAGCGTCATTGCTCTCCTGACGAACCAGCTTGCCGTTTCCTTCAAAGGAGAACTTACTGAGGTTGATCTTGGACTTTTCGTTTGCTCTTCTCTTGGAAAGCGCAACAGCCCTGTCGGAGATATCCTTAAGCACCTCATAGTTTCTGTCAAAATACACTGTAAGCTGTTCCTTTACGATATCATCCACAGCCTTAAGAACATCTGTATTTGAAAGCTTGGTCTTGGTCTGACCTTCAAACTGAGGATCAGGATGTCTGATTGATATGACAGCTGTCATTCCGTTTCTGATATCCGCTCCGGAAAGATTTGCATCCTTATCCTTGAGAAGACCAAGTTCATTTCTTGCATATTGATTAATAACCTTAGCGAAGGCTGACTTAAAGGCACTTACATGCGTACCGCCTTCAGGGTTTGTGATATTGTTGGTGAAACCGATTATATTTTCGTCACCGTCTTCTGTCATAACAAATACGATCTCAGCCGAAATCCCGTCCTTCTCACCACTTATCGAAACAACCGGAGAAGTGTGGGTAAGTCCCTCGGAAACATCCTCTACAAAAGCTGACAGACCGCCCGGCTGATGGAAGACCTCAGGCTCCTCGCCGTCTCTCTTATTGTGGAAGGTGATTGTAAGCTCAGGATTAAGGTAAGCTGTTTCCTTGATACGCTGTTTAATGGCGCTGCATTTGAATTTGACAGTCTCAAATATGGTATCATCCGGATACAGAGTTACCGTCGTACCTGTCCTCTTTCTCGTAAGCTTCTCCTTCGGAAGCTCGCCGTCCACAAGCTCAGTGGTAGGACTTCCATAAGCATAGGTATCGTGATACACGTAGCCATTTCTGTATACATCAACTATAAGCTTTTTGCTGAGCGCATTAACAACTGCAGAACCTACGCCGTGGAGACCACCGCTTATCTTATAGGTACTGCTGTTGAACTTACCACCCGCATGGAGCACTGTAAAAACAACTCTCTCTGCAGGCTGCTTCTCGGTCGGATGCATATCCACCGGAACTCCTCTTCCGTCATCCGAAACAGTTGCCGAGCCGTCCTCATTTACCGTTACGGAAATATTATTACAATAGCCTGCAAGATGCTCGTCAACCGAGTTATCGATTATTTCCTGAACCAGATGATTCAGACCGCTTCGGCCCGTATTTCCGATGTACATACCCGGGCGCAGTCTGACCGGCTCAAGTCCTTTTAAAACCTTGATCTTTTCTGCATTATATGCCATGACCTTCTCACTTTCCCTCGTATATATGATTCTCTCCGGCCGCCGACACATCAGGCTGCCATGTGCATATTTACACAGCCCCTGTGTTCAGCTCCGAATAATATAACTCTATTTACAAACAATCCATACTATTGTAGCATAAACAAACAGATGTTTCCACAAAAAACGCAAAATATTGTTATCTACATTATATAAAGTACAAAATAATGTCTTTTGACATAAATCATCTCCATATTTTGGATAAATTTATTATATTAATAAATCCTTTGTATAACAGGGAACACAGTATCCCATTATATAAAAAAACCCATGACCGGTTTAAATGGTCATGAGGTTTTTGTCTGTTCCATTACTATGGTTCTTATTCTGTCCCAATCCGAAATACGTGTATAATTACTGTTTGGAAAGCTGCATTCCTGATTCCACGGCCGGTCATAAACCAAAACCTTCAGTTCAGGAAGATGTTCAAAGAATCTGAACGCCATTGGCGAATCCTCAACAGCATAATCAAACTTCATTTGATAGTAATCCTCCAGCTCCAGATTGAAATCACTGTTCTTTATAAACGAATCCCTGCCGTATTTGTTAAGACAGAACAGATCTATCCGGCTTAAGTCGTGCTCATCAAGCCATCTGCGTGATGCCTCGTAAGCGCTGTAAGGACGCCCTGTGATTATCCTGACATCATATCCCAGATCGATCCACTCATTCAGTACACGGGATGCTCCCGGAGTTTCTTCGTAGGAAAGAAGCACCTCAGGGCGATGACCTTCTATCATAAGCTGCTCATACTGCTCATCATTCAGCATAAAGGAATCCTTAAGACTGAAGAAGCGCACCTTCTCATACGGAATCTTCCTTCCGAAGAGTCTGTCCGCAATACCGGTAAAGGCTCTGGCTGTTTCGCATAAGCAATCATCATAATCTACATATATCTTCAATGTCATTTCCTCTCAAGAAAAAAAATATAACCCCATTCTAACATAATATTCTGCGAAATCAACGGGATTATGGACTCTTTTCATAAGTACCTATCATAAAGCATAAAACGAGCCGAACGATGGTAAATACGCCATCATTCGGCTCGTGAATCATCTTATATAACCCAAATACGTCATTCGTGTACCGTTATCAGATTTATACGCGCTTAAATACAGGTATTACATCAAGCGGTGCAGGAACAGTTACCTCTGTTCCTTCAGACAGTTCTACTATCTCCTTACTTTCAAGGTTCTGCCACTTTCCTGCAGGAAGATAAAGTGTTCTCTCCGTAGCACCGGCCGTAAGAACAGGCGCAACCAGATAATCTGGTCCGAACATGAACTGCTCAGGACAATTCCAGCACTTCTCATCATCAGGGAACTCATAGAACATGGTTCTGATAAGAGGCGATCCATTCTCAGAAGCCTCCTTCATAAGTCCTGAGATATAATCCTTAAGAGAAAGTCTCACATCAAGGTATTTTCTCATTATATTATATGCTTCATCGCCATAGCTCCAGAGCTCGTTCGGCTGACCTGTGTGGAGATATCCGCCGCCAAAATCTCTGTTATCAAGCGGATCGATATCGAAAGGTCCTCTGTCGCCGTGCATTCTGAAGATCGGGCAGAATACGCCGTACTGATACCATCTGATAAGAAGCTCAACAAATTCAGGGTCAAATACATTTTCTGTCATGAAACCGCCGATATCCGTTGTCCACCAAGGGATACCTGCAAGACCCATATTCTGACCTGCAACAACCTGATCCTTAAATGCAATGAAGTTACTCTGAACATCTCCTGTCCATACAAGAGTTCTGTATTTCTGGCTTCCTACCCATGCCGAGCGGACGAGGTTAACATAATCCGTTTTGCCTGCAGCTTCCATACCATTATAGAAAGCCTCGACGTATTTCTTAGGATACTCGCAACTTACCTTTGTAGCACGGCCTGTGTAATATCTGTAATTGTTAAAATCATAAGAAACAAGATCCGGCTCTGAGTTATCCAGCCAGAAGAGATCAACGCCTCTGTCGAGGTAATTCTTCTTACATCTGTTCCATACATATTCCTGAGCCTCAGGATTGAAGAAATCAGTCGTACCGCAGTCGCCTTGATAATCATAGGTCTGCTGCGAACCATATTCCGTAGTAACGAGAAGTCCCTTCATATCCATCTCATAGAAGGTTTCTCCTCTCTTATCAACTGAAGGCCAAACCGATACCATAACCTTCGTGCCCATGTCATGAAGTTCATCAAGCATAGCCTTAAGTTTGTCTTCAGGCCAATAGGTATCATCAAATTTCCACTCTCCCTGATATGGCCAGTGGAAGAAATCAATAACAATAACATCGAGCTTTATTCCAAGCTCTTTATATTTACGAGCTACCGCAAGCACCTCTTCAGGTGTACGATATCTAAGCTTACACTGCCAGAGTCCAAGATAGTCATCGCTCATGACAGGTGTTCTGCCGACACAGGCTGTATAATTCTCAACCAGCTGCTTCGGTGTATCCGCAACCGTTATCCAGTAATCAAGCACATCAGTCTCATCAGCAACCCACTTGGTTATATTTTCACCAAAGGTAACCTCACCGGTTGCAGGATTGTTCCAGAGCATACCATATCCCTGGTCGGAAATAAGGAAAGGCACAGAAACCTGTGAATTACGCTGCTCAAGCGGAAGCGTACATCCCTTAAGGTTCAGCTGAGGCTGCTGGTACTGTCCCATACCATAAAGCTGCTCGCCCTTATTTGCTTCAAACCTTGCAGTAAGCTTGAAGGAATCAGAAGCAAGTCCCTTATACTCTCTTGAAACGATCTTGAAGCAGATTGACTCTTTTCTGATCGATCCGCCGTATAAGCTGTAATACTCCTGAAGGATAAGCTTCCATTCGTCATTCTCCTTCTTGTAGAAGCAGATGATACCAACCTCGTTTACAGTCGCTTTAATACTTCCGTTAACGATCTCTGCATTCCTTCCATCTATTTTAACCTCCGCGGCATGCGCCACCTCCTCGGTAAGTGCATGATCCGTTTCAGGCAGTTTACGCAGGATGGTTGATCTGACTCTCAGGCCGTCAGATCCCCATCCTTCTATTTTTAAGGTTTCCCTGTGAAATCTTCCTATAAGGGCATTTGTTTCAGCTGTAAATCTCATAGCTTGTCCTCCGCTTTAATAATCTTTCGTATTATTCATATATATTATTTGAATGGCTTCCCGGATATATCCCGGTTTGATCCATTGTTTTCAAATATCCTTCAATGTGATCATTAACATATGCTCAGCCGCATATTATGATCGTTATCTACTCTGTTTCAATCTTCAGTACAACAGGCAGATCACATTTTCCTTTGCTGACATCGACTGTAACCTCCAGTCCGTCATCAGTCAGAGCAAACTCTGCACTTTCATGACATCCGAGTACCGATACATTACTGATCAGTCCGTAGAATTCCGGTGCATCCTTGTCACCCGATCTTCCGAGAGAACGTATCACTACCCGGTTATCCTCCGGCCACTTCATCACAAAAGCGTATATACATCCGTGCCCCGCGGTAAATCTTATATCCTTCTCTGTCAGGATAAGCTCGGTACCATCAGCAAACTGGCCTTCTCTCGCTTCTGTCGGTCCTTCCTTACAGCGCCTCCATACCTTGCTGCCGTTTATCGCCTCACCGTTTATCTTCATCCATGCTGCGAGTTCAGTAAGTATCCTCCTGTCGCCGTCAGGGATCGATCCGTCAGCCTTCGGACCTATATTTAACAGGAGATTCCCGTTCCTGCTGACAACATCTATAAGTGTAGCGATTATTTCATAGGTACTTTTATAGTCAAGTGAATCCGTATAGCACCATGAATTTCTTGCGACCGCAGTATCAGTCTGCCATGGAAAGGCCTTCGCCTCGGCAAAGCTGCCGCGTTCTATCTCAACTATTCCGGTTCCGAAGGAAAGTGCATCATGCTTATAGCAGACTGCCGTTCTTCTGCCCCATTTCACTCCCTGATTGTAATAATATGCAAGAAGCTTTTTGAGATATGGCTTAAAAGCCTCGTGAATTATCCACCAGTCAAAATACAGTATCGCCGGTTTATATTTATCAATTATTTCAACTGTTCTGATAAGCCAGTCCGTAAGATACTCTTCATTCGGATAAGGCTCACTCTTCATATCGAAGTTATCAGGCTCGGGATTCGCAGGCCAGTAGAAATCTCCGGGTTCCATCGGATCCTTTATATCACTGTCAAATTCCTTCCCGTGCCCCATGAACCACCAGTGCTCTGCTCTGTGGCTCGAAGTGCAGAAGATCACCCCTTCCTTCTCAGCCGCTTCTTTCAGTTCTCCGAGTATATCTCTGTGCGGACCTTTATCGTAGGCATTCCACTCAGATAATTCACTGCGGTACATCTGAAAACCATCATGATGCTCAGCAACCGGAAAGATATATCCAGCCCCTGCATCCTTAAAGAGCTTTATCCATTCGTCAGGATCAAACTTCTCAGCCGTAAGCATAGGTATGAAATCTTTATAGCCAAAATCCTTATGCGGTCCGTAGGTTTCCAGATGATGCTTATATTCCGGCGTTCTCAGATCATACATATTTTTTGAATACCATTCATTATTAAATGCAGGTACACTGTACAGTCCCCAGTGGATAAATATACCGAAGCGCTTCTCGGAAAACCATTCCGGAGCCCTGAATGCTGACAGGCTGTCCCAGTCAGCTGAGTAAGGGCCTTCGGCAATTCCTTTTTCTATATGTTCCAGCCATTTGTTTTTGTCGTATTTCAAGATTATCCGTGCCTCCACTCCATGCATCTGAATATTCCGTAAATAATCAAATGCATCCGGCTGATTAATAATACTCAGTTTCAGCCGAAACACTCATTCATGCGATCACACATGTTTCTTTCAATCTGTGTATATCAGACTTGAAATCAGTTCTTGCTGTTAGCGTCATTTGTTGAGATGCCCTCTTCACCCGGCATATAATCGAAGGTTATTTCAAGAGTTTTAATCTCACCGAGATCATCCTGATGAAATACAGTCGGGCTGCATCCCTGAGTTCCGCCGCCTACTGTACGCGCATCGTCAGGAATCGCCGGAACCCATTCATTATAGAGGTTACTTCTTGTGCAAAGTCCGTCATCAGAAGAAGTATAATTTCTGCCGTGGAGCTTATAAGGCTCGCCGTTGATAAGTACTTCTTTGATATTTATTACATAACCCGGGAAGAGCTCCTCGGCATTTGCGATACCGATAGCTGAAAATGCAGTGCTTATAGACATACCTGCATCTGTTCCCGTAAAGTCAAGAGCGATAGTATAGGTTCCTTCACCGGTAACCTCAACGTCGGTTGCCTTGATACCTGCAGTCTTGCTGTCAGGATCATACTGATCACCTACGCTGTATACGATGTTCCAGTCCTGCGAATCCCACATGATCCATGCGATAGCTGTACCATCGCCGGCAAGCTTCTGCTCTGTATCAAAGGTTTCTGGAGCTGCAGCCAGTTCATCTGCCATGGTCTTGTCAGCAGCTGCCTTGATCTCGTCCTCAGTCATATCCTTTCTTGCTTCATTACTCTGGCTAAGAAGGAAATCCTTAACCTCGTCAGAGAACCATGAACCATCAGCCTTCTTCAGGATATCGCCTGTGTTCCAGAGAAGAGGAACATAACCATATTTATCACAGTTTGCGTAGAAATTCTTATACCAGAGGATTGTGTTTGGCTTTGCCTCACCGCTTGAGGTCGGAAGCACTCCGCACTCGCCGATGATGATGCCGTAATCCTTGCCGTATTTATCATAGAGACCTGAAAGAATATCATTCATCTCTTTATAATTCTTCTGTGTTCCCCAGGTTGATGCGCCTGTGCTTCCACAGTAGCTCCAAGGTGTATAGTAATGAACAGAAAGGAAAAGCTTTCCGTCTGCTGTATCACTTGGCAT